>CAIZDL010000061.1 GCA_903931735.1 uncultured Rhodospirillales bacterium | reverse complement strand
GTTGCTCAACATCCATCAACTTCGGGGCAGATGCATTCATCCCAGATCGCCATTTCCAACGCATTGCTGGCCAGACCAGCAACTTTCTATAAAATACTATACCTAGTGGGTGTCTGCGTCAACCGGATAGGCAGGCATTGATCGTGGCGCTTCTGATAGGCCGATTGGAGTAAAGCTCAGTCCAGCAAGCGCGTAAACCAGAAAGGTAACAACATAACTTGTTATTCCAAACAAAAACGCTCGAATGAAAAATTCTACATCCGACGGCTTTGATTTCATCGCATAGCGAGCGTCAAGTCTCGCCCAAATTAGTCCGGGTAAAAAAATTATCGCCAGTTGAACGATAGCCAAGTCGAATTTCATCGAGCCGGTCCTTTTACCGCGCCAGACCTTGGGCCAAGCTCGGCATATCGGGAGGCAGGAAGCCGTAATGTTTGAGCCAGCGCAGGTCGGCGTCATAGAAGGTGCGCAGGTCAGGGATGCCGTATTTCAGCATTGCGATGCGTTCGATCCCCATGCCAAAGGCGTAGCCCTGGTAGCGGGAGGGATCGATGCCGCAATTGGCCAGCACCTTGGGGTGGACCATGCCGCAGCCCATGATCTCGAGCCAGTCGCCATAATTGCCGAGTTTAAGCTCCCCGCCCTTGCGGGAGCAGCCGATATCGACCTCGGCCGATGGCTCGGTAAACGGGAAGAAGCTGGGGCGGAAGCGCACCGGCAGATCGTCAACATCGAAAAAGGCCCGGCAGAACTCGACGATCGCGCCCTTAAGATGGCCCATGTTGGTCGTCTCGTCGATCACCAGGGCTTCAACCTGATGAAACATCGGCGTATGGGTCATATCGTAATCGGAGCGGTAGGTTCGTCCGGGGGCGATAATACGGATCGGCGGTTTATTCGCCAGCATGGTGCGGATTTGCACCGGCGAGGTATGGGTCCGCAGCACGCGCTTGGTTTGGTCGGGCGCATCGGGAAGGTAGAAGGTATCGTGCATCTGCCGGGCCGGGTGCTCGGGCGGGATGTTGAGGGCGGTGAAATTGTAAAAATCGCCCTCGACATCGGGTCCCTCGGCGACCGTGAAGCCCATGTCGGCAAAAATGGCGGTGATTTCGTCGATGGTTTGGCTGATCGGGTGAATCCGCCCCTCGGCTTCGGGCCGGGCCGGCAGGGTGACATCGAGCCGCTCGGCTTCAAGCCGGGCGGTCAGCGCTGCCCGCTGGAGTTCGGTCTTGCGCTGCGCGAGCGCCGCCGCAACTTCGTCTTTGAGGGCGTTGAGCGCCCCGCCCCGAACCTTGCGCGCCTCGGGATCAAGCCCGCCAACGTCTTTCATGAGAGCGGTGATCCGCCCTTTTTTACCGAGCGTCGCGACCCGGATTTCTTCCAGTGCGGCGGGGTCCACGGTAGCGGCAACCGCGCTGAGAAGTTCGGCCTTAAGGGCGTTGATCATGGCTTTTTCTCGGGGTCCGAGGCCGCCGGCCCCGGCCAGGGGGAAAGAAGTGCTGACACCGAGCAAAGATGGACAAAGGGGGCCCGGCCCCCTTTGTTGTCAATCATCAGGCCGCAAGCGCCAGCATTGCTTGCTTGACCAGTGCCGTGAAGGCTTCCGGATCGCGGGCGGCGATATCGGCGAGCACCTTACGGTCGAGGTCGATCCCGGCCCGCTTCAGACCGTGGATGAACTTGGAGTAGGTGGTGCCGTTGTCGCGGGCGCCAGCATTGATCCGCTGAATCCACAGCCCACGGAAATCGCGCTTCCTGTTACGCCGGTCGCGATAGGCATACTGAAGCGCCTTCTCGACCTTCTCGATAGCGATGCGGAAACAGGCTTTGTTGCGACCGCGGTAGCCCTTGGCGAGCTTTAGAATTTTGCGATGACGGGCGTGAGTGGTTACGCCCCGTTTGACACGTGCCATTGTGACGCCTCCGGCTTAAGCGTTGCGCAGGAAATTTTTGAGGACGATGCGACCATCGGCATCCGACAGCACCATGGTGCCACGGGCCTTTCGCTTCATCTTCTGGGTGCGCTTGACCATGCCGTGACGCTTCCCTGCGGCCTGGGCCTTGACGTGGCCGCTGCCGGTCACCTTGAAGCGCTTTTTGGCGCCGCTTTTCGTTTTCAGCTTGGGCATTTCGGGTTCCTTCGAAAGAGGTTTCCGATTAAAGCGGTTGGGCATGCCCGAGGGGTCCACCGACCCAGCCTCGCCGCTCATGGAGAGTGCGCCTTATAGGCAAGCCCGAGCCCGGGCGCAAGCGTCATGAAAAAGGGCGCTGCGGGCGTGCCGGGAAAATGTGTGGGCCGTGCCTCAGTGGCCTTTTGCCGGCTTGCAGGGGGCGGCGGGCCGGTTGGCGCTTTTAGCCCGGGCCAGATGCTCCATCAGCTTTTTGTCGAAAGCAGGCGAGGGGGCGGTAAACTGGGCGATAAGACCATCTTTTTCGCTGAGCGTGCGGACAACACCGCGCCCCATGCTTTTGTGTTCCTCACCACCCAAATTCAAGACCATGGTAAAGCCGAAGCTTTGCTTGGGAATGAGGTCGCCATCGTATGGCTTTATCCGAAAGGTCCGAACCGACGCCTCGACGATGGGATACTCTTTGCGGTCAATAAGCAGATGCAGGCTTGACTCTGCTGTGCCTGCGACGGCCCCGCTGGCGGCCTTGTTCTCGGTGGTTTTACCGCCGCCAATGATACTCGATAACCAGGACATGTCTGGAACTACCCTTCTGGAGCCCGCGGTCACCAGAAAACTCACGCTGCTGAGACCACAACTACTTCCCTAAACCGGATTATATCCCGGAACAAGAGCCTTGTAAAAAAGATGGCATCTCCCAATCCCAGGTTTTAACACGATTTTAACGGGACTGCTGCCAACCGGTGACAGTGCTGGAGGGGGTGTAAAATAGCGCGAACCGGCCCCCCACCATTACAACGCCGGCGCCCTTGTTGCCGGTGGCGTTTTGGTGCGCAAACGGGTACTACCGGTGGTGTCGACATTCCCTAATCCAGCGGCCGATATGCCTGTCCTGATCCTGCCTCCGGTCATTGGTCATCGATGTGCCCGGGCCAAAGCGCCTGAAAACACCTTGGCTGGGTTGCGCCGGGCGGCGGCTCTTGGCGCGCGCTGGGTCGAGGTTGATGTTCGCTTGACCGCCGACGGCGTGCCGGTCTTGCTTCACGATGCCACGCTGGAGCGTACAACCGATGGCAAGGGGGCGCTGGCGGCCACCACACTTGTCGAACTTCAGCGACTCGATGCGGGTGGCGGCGAACCGGTGCCGACCTTGGCGGCCTTTTTGCACACCGCGCTGGAATTCGGTATTGGCGTTAATCTCGAGCTGAAGTGGGAGGCCGGGGATTTGGGCGCGCCGGCCCCCGAGACGTTGGCGCGGGCGACCCTTGAGGTTGCGCGGGACGTGTGGCCGGGAAAAATCGCGCCGCCGCTGATTTCGAGCTTTGAGCCCGCGTGCCTCGCGGCGGCGGCGCTGCTCGCTCCCGGTTGGCCGAGGGGCTTGTTGCTGGAGGATATTTTGCCCGAATGGCCGGAAACGGCGGCGCGGGTCGGCGCCCTGGCGATCATCGTCGATCATACGCGCATTGTTGATAGGGCGACGGTGGCGGCGCTGGCGGCCGGGGGGCGCACGGTGGCCGCCTACACCGTCAACGATGTCGCGCGGGCGAACTTGCTGCTATCGTGGGGGCTGGCGGCGGTCGTTTCAGACCACCCCGATATTTTTTTTCGATTTTAGGTCGCCATGAGTCGCCGACGTAAAAATAATTTCATATAAGTTTCGAAGATGACATTATCCTGCCAAGCCGGTTATGACGGAACTCCCGCAGCCGCCGGCCGAGCGGGGACCGTCGCCGGGATGCCGGCCGTACGAACGAGCCGGCCGCACGAACGAGAATGATCTGGAGGGTTCCTTGAAGGCGCTGAGGCCGTTGCTGATTTCCGGTCGGGAAGTGCTGCCGTTGGTCGAGGGCGGCAAGGGGATTTCTGTGTCGATCGGCGAGTGTACGGGTGCCTTCGCGGCGGCCGGCGCCGTCGGGACCTTTTCCGGTGTGAACGCCGATAGTTACGACGATTCCGGAAACCTGATTCCCCAACTCTACCATGGTAAAACCCGTCGCGAACGCCACGATGAGTTGATCGCCCATTCGATACGGGGCGGCATCCAACAGGCGCGCATTGCCCACGAGCGGTCCAACGGCCAGGGCCGCATCCACATGAACGTGTTGTGGGAGATGGGGGCTTGCGAGCAAATCCTCCATGGCGTGCTGGAGGGGGCCAAGGGGTTGATCCACGGCGTGACCTGCGGGGCCGGGATGCCCTATAAGGTCGCCGAGATCGCGGCCCATTATGGGTGCTATTACTACCCGATCGTGTCATCCGCCCGGGCGTTTCGGGCGTTGTGGCTGCGCTCCTTCAACAAGGTCCCCCATTTGCTGGGCGGCGTGGTCTACGAAGATCCGTGGCTTGCCGGCGGTCACAATGGTCTTTCCAACAGCGAAGACCCGAACCGCCCTGAAGCGCCGCTGCCCCGGATCGCGGCCTTGCGCCAGACGATGGCCGGTTTTGGCTTGGGCGAAGTGCCGATTATTATGGCGGGCGGTGTTTGGTATCTGCGCGACTGGGATGAGTGGCTCGATAACCCCGCCGTTGGCCCGATTGCGTTCCAGTTCGGGACGCGGCCGTTGTTGACCAAGGAGAGCCCGATTTCCGATGAATGGAAGCGGCGTCTGCTGACCCTCAAGGAGGGCGATGTTTTCCTTAATCGGTTCTCGCCGACCGGGTTCTATTCGTCTGCGGTTAACAACGCGTTCATCCAGGAGTTGCGGGGTCGGTCCGACCGGCAGGTCGCGTACCTCTCAAAGCCGGCGGGCGAGCTGTCCGCCGAGTTTCCGGTTGGGCCGCGTGGGCGGCCGGTTTATATGACGGCTGGCGATAAGGTCCGCGCTCAAGGCTGGATGAGCGAGGGATTCACCGCCGCGTTGAAGACGCCGGACAACACCTTGATTTTCGTCACGCCCCCGAAATCCGAGGAAATATTAGAGACTCAGGTTGCCTGCATGGGCTGCCTTTCTGCCTGCCTGTTCTCCAATTGGGCGCAAAATGAGGCGGGGACCACCGGAAAGAAAGCCGATCCGCGGTCTTATTGTATCCAGAAGACCCTTCAGGCGGTGTCTCACACCATGGATTGTGAGAACCAATTGATGTTCGCTGGACATAATGGTTTCAAGTTCGCCAACGATCCGTTTTACGCCAATGGGTTTATCCCCACCGTGAAGCAGTTGGTCGAGCGCATCTGCACGGGGGACTAGCGGGCCGCTTCAGTTTGATTGCACGCTAAAAGTCCGGGTTTCCAAAGGCCGCCCGGCCTTTGGTCGGTCCAGGGCAACGCCCTGGTCGCCGAAGGTAATCTGGATGGGTTTTTTGGTAGGGGCTTTTGCCCCTACGACCCCACCAAAGGCCGGCAGCCTTTGGAAACCGTATAACTCGCCGCGATCAGCCGGTGGATATTACCGCGCTGTCATAAAATCGATGAAACGGTCGAAGAGATAGTGGCTGTCTGCCGGGCCTGGTGAGGCTTCGGGGTGGTATTGCACCGAGAATACCGGCCGCCCCGTGAGGCGGATGCCTTCGTTGCTGCCATCGAACAGCGAAACGTGGCTTACTTCAACTCCGGCGGGCAAGCTTTCCGGAACGACCATAAAGCCATGATTCTGGCTGGTGATTTCGACCTTGCCAGTGGCGAGGTCCTTCACCGGATGGTTGGCGCCGCGATGACCGCGCACCATTTTGGTGGTGCGGGCGCCGAGTGCCAGGGCGAGCATTTGGTGGCCGAGGCAGATGCCAAACAGCGGCACCCCGCTTTCGAGCACCCCCCGGATCGCGGGCACGGCATAGACCCCGGTGGCCGCAGGGTCGCCGGGACCGTTGGAGAGGAAGACGCCATCGGGGCGATGGGCCAAAATATCCGCTGCGGTCGCGGTTGCGGGCACCACCGTCACCCGGCAGCCCCGGGCGGCAAGGCAGCGCAAAATATTATGCTTGGCCCCAAAATCGACCGCCACCACATGGAGGTGCGGGGCGTCCTGGCGGCCATAGCCCTTCCCGAGTCGCCACACGCTTTCGTCCCAGGAGTAGGGTTCGCGGCAGGAAACCCCGGCGGCGAGGTCCATGCCGGTGAGGCCGGGCCAAGCTGCGGCCTGAGCTTTGAGGGCCTCCAGATCGAAATTGCCGCGCGGATCGTGGGCGATAACGCCGTTGGGCGCGCCAACATCGCGGATGCGCCGGGTCAGGCGCCGGGTGTCAATGCCGGAGATGCCGACGAGGCGGCAGCTTTTCAGCCATCCGTCGAGATGCTGGGCCGAGCGCCAGTTGCTCGGCGTTGTGATATCGGCGCGAATGACCAGCCCGCGCGCGGCCGGCATATCGGCCTCACCGTCTTGGGGGTTGGTGCCGACATTGCCGATATGGGGGAAGGTGAAGGTGATGATCTGGCCGGCATAGCTGGGATCGGTGAGGATTTCCTGGTAGCCGGTCATCGAGGTGTTGAAACAAACCTCGCCGACCGCCGAGCCGGTGGCGCCAATGCCGTGGCCCCAATGGGTGCTGCCATCGTGCAGCACCAGAACGCCGGTCGCCCCAACGGGCTTGGCCGTCGCGCGGGCGGCGGCGGGGGCGGAATTGGTTTCTGTCATGGGGCGGAACCTTGCTGCGCCGGGAGCGGACACGCGGCGGCTTAAGAGCGACCCCGGATCGATAGTCGGCCCCGGGCGTGGGGTCAAGGAGTATGTCGTCATCCGGATGATATGAGGGCTGATGATCGGCTGGCCTCGCCCGGTCAAATCGGGTAATCAGGGAGTAATCAGGAATACCGGGAGAGTGGCGCTATGGTGCGGGAACGGGTCAATGAGGTGCTGAAGGAGGCGATGCGCGCCAAAGATCAGCCGAAGGTGGGCACGATCCGGATGATTCTCGCCGGGATCAAGGATCGCGATATCGCCGCTCGGCCCCAAGGCAACGCCAGCGGTGTCGATGACGGTGAAATTCTCACTCTGCTGCGCTCGATGATCAAGCAGCGCCAGGAGTCGATCGTTATGTATCGCCAGGGCGGGCGTCCGGAATTGGTGGATAAGGAAGCGGCCGAGATCGTGGTGATCGAGAGCTTTATGCCCCAGCAGATGAGCGACGACTTGATCAGCGCCGCCGTGGCCCTGGTGGTCAAGGAGGTCGGCGCCGCCAGCATCAAGGACATGGGCAAGGTGATGGCCGAGTTGCGGGTCCGCTATGCCGGGGTGATGGATTTCGCCAAAGCCGGGCCATTGGTCAAAGCGGCGCTGGGTTGAGGGGCAAGGGGGATGCGGCAGCTTCGCTTGATTGTGACGAGTGCCATTTTGGGGCTGGTGACGGTGACGGGAGCTGCCGGCGCCGGGTTTTCGGCCTTTGGCGTCTGGTTCACCCAGGAGCACGACGGCGCCTTTGAGCTTTATCCGTGCCGGGATGGACAATTGTGCGGCCGGCTGGTGTGGATGGCCGACGATGGTGGGGCGCCGGGGGATAAAGCTCCGGTCAACCGGGAGCCGCCGCAAGACACCAATAATCCCGACCTGGCGCTGCGCACTCGTCTCTTGTGTGGTCTGGAAATCGTTTATGGCTTTCGGCGCAATGACGATGGGCTGTGGAGCGGCGGTTTTATCTACAATCCCGACGATGGCCATGAATATCACGCCCAGATCGATGTTCGGGGGCCGGATATTCTCGGCCTGCGTGGTTATATTCTAATGCCATTGCTGGGGCAGACCCAAATATGGAGCCGGGTCCCCCCCGCCTTCACCGATCGCTGCCAGCCTTTGCCCAAGCGGAGCTGACCACCCCTTTCGTGAGGTCCCTTCTTTTGGTGACCCCCTTCTTTGGTGGCCCCCTTCTTTGGTCGATAGTTAAGGGGGGATCGAAAAGAATCTCTGGTGATCCCGGTGAGGCTTATCGGATAATATCGCATGGCCTTCCCCCCCGCCTTCCTTGAAGAATTGCGCGCCCGGTTGCCGTTGTCCGACGTGGTGGGCAAGCGGCTGCGGTTGGTGCGGGCCGGGCGCGAGTTTCAGGCGCCGTGCCCGTTTCATAATGAAAAGTCGCCATCGTTCACGGTCAACGACGCCAAAGGTTTTTTTCACTGCTTTGGCTGCGGCGCTCACGGTGATGTCATCGGCTTTGTGATGCGTCACGATCACCTGACCTTTCCCGAGGCGGTGGAGCAGTTGGCCGGGGTGGCCAATCTGCCGGTTCCCCGCACTGCGCCCGAGGATCGGCAGCGCTATGAGCATCAAAAGAGCCTCCACGAGGTGGTGGAGGCGGCCGCCCGTTGGTTTGAGCACCAAGTGCGCTTGCCGGCCGGGGCCGCCGCCCTTGCCTATCTGCGGCGCCGTGGGCTCGATGATGAGGCGCTGGCGACGTTCCGACTCGGATACGCGCCAGCCGATGGCGGGGGCCTGCGTATGGCTCTCGAGCGCGAGGGGTTTGCGGTCAAAGACATGCTGGAGACCGGGTTGGTCAAGCAGCCGGCGGAAGGCGGACGGGCGCCGTTCAGTTTCTTTCGCCATCGGGTGATGTTCCCGGTTGCCGATCGCCGGGGGCGTGTTGTCGCCTTTGGTGGGCGGTTGATCGAGGGCGAGGGGCCAAAATACATCAATACCGGCGAAACCCCGCTCTTTCATAAGGGCCACCTGCTCTATGGCCTGTCGCGGGCCCGGCAGGCGGCGGCCGAGGGCAAGCCGGTGGTCGTGGTCGAAGGCTATATGGACGTGATCGCCCTGGTTCGCGCCGGCTATCCCGGTGCTGTGGCGCCGCTCGGCACCGCCATGACCGAAACCCAGATCGAGACGGCGTGGAAGCTTTATCCCGGCCGCGAGCGCTTTCCAATTTTGTGTTTTGATGGCGATAACGCCGGCAGACGTGCCGCTTACCGGGCGGTGGAGCGGGTGTTGCCTTTGTTGCAACCCGATCAGTCGGTGCGGGTGGCGTTTTTGCCGACCGGCGAAGACCCGGATAGCTTAATTCGTGGCCGGGGCGTCGCTGCCTTTGAGAGCGTGCTGGCGGCGGCGCGCTCGCTGGTCGATGTGGTGTGGGATATGGAAACGGAAGGGCGCGGGTTTGAAACACCCGAGTCCAAGGCCGGGCTCGAGGCGGCGCTCAATGCCCGGGTTGATCATATCGCCGATCGGGCGGTGCAAAATTTTTACCGCGATGAGATGCGCCGGCGTCTTCGCGAGGCGTTTTGGCGCGGTCCGCCGCGTGCCGCCGCCGCGCAATCGGGGCCACCCGGCGCCGGACGCTATCCATCGCGCCCGCTTCGGCCGGGGGCGCCGCGGCCAAAGCCGGTTGCCGCCACTGGTGGCCCGTTGCAGCGGGTGCCGCGACCGCCGGCGGTGGTTCGGCAACGCATTCTCCTGGCGACGTTGATCAACCACCCGGAACTTCTCGACGAATACCTGGAGAGCCTCGCCGATATCGATATTTCCTGCCCCGACCTTGGCGCCCTGCGCCGGGGCTTGATCGCCTTTGCGACCGACGAGCCCGATGCGGGCACAGCGGTTTTGTGCCAACGGCTTCGTGAGCGCGGCCTTGGGCAGGTACTGGACGATTTGCTCAGCGGCACTACATATGTCCATGCCGGGTTCGCTTTACCTGGTAGCGACTCGGAGACGGCTCGGCGTGGTTTGGCCGGTGTTTTTGCGCCTTTGTATAATGCGCGCATCGGCCGAGAGCTTCAGGAGGCCGGGCGACAGCTCGGTGAGCATGGGTCGGCGCAGAACTTGTCGCGGGTTTTGGTGCTCAGCCGTGAGCTAAAAACCTCAGTACCGGGTTTTGACGATCAGGACTGAGAAAAATCAGCAGCCGACCGGGGCTAGGGCCGAGGTTGGTGGAGTTGGGGCTTGACGCTGCGGCTGTTCATGGCCAATTGTCTCCGGCTGGCGTGGCGATGGTGTTTAGATCGGTCAGGTTCGGGGCGGGAACGCGCTGGGCCGGTTTGGCCCCCTGAATACGAAAAGCCGGTCGCGCCGCACGGCATGGCTCTGGACGCCCAGGGGTGAACTCTTCGGATCGGTGTGATCCGCGCAAGAGGCGCCTCGGGCGTTGTGCGCGTTTTCCATTTGCCGATGGTTCCGGCGCGCGGTCGGTAAGGTTTTGCGGTCGGTACAGTTTTCTTGAGGGCAGGAATTGCATGGCCACCAAAGCGACGAGCAGAGCGGAAGTTCCTGAGACTCGAGAAGAAGGCGGAGAGGGGCCGTTGATGGACGGTCTGGTTCAGGCCGTCAAAAAGATGATCGCGCGGGGCAAAGAGCGCGGGTACGTCACCTATGACGAGCTGAACGCCGCGCTGCCCCAGGATCAGTCGTCTTCGGAGCAGATCGAAGACACGATGGCCATGCTCTCGGAGATGGGCATCAACGTCATCGAGTCGGAGGAGACCGAGGACGCCGCGCCCCCCGAGCCCCAGGCCGATGGCGAGGCCCGTCAATCCGGCAACCTCGACGATGATGATATCGGCCGGACCGATGATCCGGTGCGGATGTATCTGCGCGAGATGGGCTCGGTTGAGCTGCTCTCCCGCGAAGGCGAAATCGCGATCGCCAAGCGCATCGAGGCCGGGCGCGAGATGATGATCGGCGCGATTTGCGAGTCGCCGCTGACCATTCGCGCGATTATTGGTTGGCACGACGCCCTCAAAGAAGGGCAGATGCCGCTGCGCGACATCATCGATCTTGACGCGACCTTTGGCACCAGCCCGTTCGGCCAAGTCGAGGGGTTGGCGGTCGAGGTCATGCCGATCGGGTTGGCGATGGAGTTGGAGCCTCAGCCTGAGTCTGAGGTCAGCCCGCCCAGTCCGCCCGCGCTGCTCGATCCGGGCGCCAAGGACCCCGGCGACGAGGGGGGGGATGATAGTGTTCCCGAGCCCACCGGGCCGGAGCTGGATCTTGAGGCCGATGGCGACCCCGACGGCGACGATAACGGCATGTCGCTTTCCGCCATGGAAGCGGCGTTGAAGCCTCAGGTGTTGGAAACCTTTGCCGCGATCGCTATTACCTATGAGCGGTTGCATAAGCTGCATGAGAGCCGACTCGCCGCGATCCAGAAGGGCGAGGACACCAGCCGCCAATCCGATAAAAAGTATGAGCGTCTCAAGGGCGAGATGATCGAGCTGGTTAATCAGGTTCGGCTGAATAATGGTCGGATCGAGCAACTGGTCGAGCAGCTTTATAGCCTCAATCGTCGTCTGACCAGCCATGAAGGCAAGTTGTTGAGGCTGGCCACCGACGCCAAAATCAAGCGCGAGGACTTCCTTACCCATTATTATGGCTATGAGCTGGACCCCAACTGGCTGGAGCGGGTCAAGGCGCTGCCTGGTAAGGGCTGGGCGCGCATGGTCGAGCGTCATGGCGAAGAAGCGGCGCGCCTGCGCGAGGGCATTGTTGGGATCGCCGAAGAAGTGCGGCTGCCAATTGGTGAGTTCCGCCGCATTGTCTCGACAGTGCAGAAAGGCGAGAAGGAAGCCAGCCGGGCGAAAAAGGAAATGGTCGAGGCCAATCTGCGGCTTGTGATCTCGATCGCCAAAAAATATACCAATCGTGGCCTGCAATTTCTTGACCTGATTCAGGAAGGCAATATTGGCCTGATGAAAGCGGTGGATAAGTTCGAATATCGCCGTGGCTACAAGTTCTCGACTTATGCGACGTGGTGGATCAGGCAGGCGATCACCCGCTCGATTGCCGATCAGGCGCGGACGATTCGTATTCCCGTTCATATGATCGAGACGATCAATAAATTGGTCCGCACCAGCCGCCAGATGCTTCACGAGATCGGCCGCGAGCCGACCCCCGAGGAGCTTGCCGAGCGTCTGCTGATGCCGCTCGAAAAGGTCCGGAAAGTTCTCAAAATCGCCAAAGAGCCAATCAGCCTGGAAACGCCGATTGGCGACGAGGAGGATAGCCATTTGGGCGATTTTATTGAGGACAAGACCGCCGTTCTGCCGTTGGACGCAGCCATTCAAGCCAATTTGCGGGAAACGACAACCCGGGTCTTAGCCAGTCTCACCCCGCGAGAAGAGCGGGTGTTGCGGATGCGCTTTGGTATCGGCATGAATACTGACCACACGCTTGAGGAAGTCGGGCAGCAATTTTCGGTTACCCGCGAGCGTATCCGGCAGATTGAGGCCAAGGCTTTGCGCAAACTCAAGCATCCCAGCCGCTCGCGCAAGTTGCGTAGCTTTCTGGATACGTGAGGCCGGGGACCCGTTACGAGTCGAACGAAAAGCCGGGCTGCTGCTGGGGTGGGGTGTTGTTGGGGGCGGTGAGTGTGCCCGGGCCGAGGGGGCGATGACGGCCCCCGGGGCCGGTTT
>CAIZDL010000060.1 GCA_903931735.1 uncultured Rhodospirillales bacterium | reverse complement strand
CCCGTTAAAACTGGCCCCGTTAAAACTGGCCCCGTTAAAACTGGCCCCGTTAAAACTGGCCCCGTTAAAACTGGCCCCGTTAAAACTGGCCCCGTTAAAATTGATCGTCGGTGAGTGCCATCACCGTGCCCGCTCCTTGGGTGATGGGCACCAGCAGGCCGGCGGCCTGAGGCAGGATTTGTTCGGCGTAAAAGCGGGCGGTGATGATTTTGCCGGTTAGAAAGTCCACGTCGGCCCCCCGCTGCCGAAGATCGTCGCTGGCGGCGCTGGCGGCCCGTGCGAGCATGGCGCCGCCTGTGACCAAGCCGAACATGCGCAGATAATTGGCGGCACCGGCGGCGGCGGCCACGGCATCGGGCTTCAAGGTCTCGACCATCCAGAGGGTGGCTTGTTCCAGCACGATGGTGCCGGCGTAAAGCGCGTCTGAAATGGTTTTGAGGTCGTCGCCCGGATGGCCGGCGGCGTGGGCGGCCACCGTCTTCATTTCGGCGATAAAGGCGAGGGCCGCTGCGCCCTGATCGCGGCCCAGCTTGCGGAACACCAAGTCGGCTGCCTGAATCCCGTTGGTGCCTTCATAGATCGGGGCGATGCGGGCGTCGCGCAGGTGTTGGGCGGCGCCGGTCTCTTCAATGAAGCCCATGCCGCCATGGACTTGCACCCCAAGCGAGGCGATTTCACAGCCCAAATCGGTGACCCACGATTTAACCACCGGGGTTAGCAGCTCAATGCGAAGCTGGGCTGCGGCGCGGGCCTCGCTGTCGGGGTGGCGCTTGGCGATATCGCGGGCGGCGCCGGCCTCATAGCACAGGATCCGCGCCGCCTCGGTCTGCGACTTCATGGTCAGCAACATGCGCCGAACGTCGGGGTGGTTGATGATCGCCACCGAGGGGCCGCGCGGGCTGCGCAGGTCCTTGCCCTGAATCCGGGTTTTGGCATAGTCGCGGGCTTGTTGATAGGCGCGCTCGGCGATCGCGAGCCCCTGGAGCCCCACCGATTGCCGGGCGTTGTTCATCATGGAAAACATGTATTCAAGGCCCCGGCCCGGCTCGCCGACCAGATAGCCAATGGCCCCCCCGTTATCGCCATAGCTCAACACGGCGGTTGGGCTGGCGTTGATGCCCAGCTTGTGCTCGATCCCGGTGCAGAGCAGATCGTTGCGGGCGCCAAGCGAGCCGTCGGGGTTGACCAGGAACTTGGGGGCGATGAACAGCGCAATGCCTTTCGACCCGGCCGGTGCGCCCGGCAGCCGCGCCAAAACCAAATGAATAATGTTTTCGGCCTGATCGTGCTCGCCGTAGGTGATAAAAATTTTGGTGCCGGAGATGCGGTAAACATCGCCATCGGGAACAGCTTTGGTGCGCACGGCGCCAAGGTCGGAGCCGGCCGAGGGTTCGGTCAGGTCCATCGTGCCGGTCCACTCGCCCGAGATCAATTTGGCGAGGAACATTTCCTTTTGGTCCGGGCTGCCGTGCTCGCTCAACAGCTCCACGGCCCCCTGGTTGAGCATGGGGCACAAGCCGAAGGCCATGTTGGCCGATTGCCACATTTCCTGAACCGCGAACGCCAGCGCCCAGGGCAAGCCCTGGCCGCCATATTCGGGCTCGAAGGGCACGCCGTTCCATCCCGCCTCGACATAGCGCTTATACGCGGCCCGAAAGCATTCCGGCTGGTGGACGACGCCGTTTTCCAGCTTGGAGCCCTCGCGGTCGCCGGTGGCGTTGATGGGCGCCAGCACTTCGGCCGCAAACTTGCCGGCCTCTTCGAGAACGCTGTCAACCAGATCGGGCGTGGCATCCTCGTAGCCGGGCAGCCCGGCGATGCGGTCGAATCCGATCACCCGGTTGAGGACAAACCGCATATCGGTGATGGGGGCGGAATAGGTCATAACGCGGCGATGCCTCGTGTGAAGAGCAAATGTAAGAATCGGCAGGCGCAGCTAAGCCTCTCCCCGGCCCGTGAGCAAGGGACTCGACCGGGCGGGGAAGGCGGGGCAGAACTGCTAAAAAAGCGCGGTAGTGGGCTACCGGCTATTCGTGTTCGCGCTGATTGCGGTCGGCGAGCAGGCTCGCTTTTGCGAGTTCTTCAAAGGTTTCCCGTGCCTGCTTGAGGTCCCCAAGCGTGGTTGTGGGTTCGTACGGCCCTTTGGTGCCGATCGCCTCGCGCGCAAATTTCCAGGCAACGTCGAGGTAATGATTCTTGGCGACCTGTTCTGCCCGGGCAATGTCGAAGGCCCGTTCCACGGCGTTGATCATGATGCAGCCTCGTTTTGAATTTTGACTGTTTATCCGTCTTTCGTAGCAGACCGTCCGATGCACCCTGAAATTGGATCATTCCACCGGTTGGGGGCGTCCAGCGGGAGCCTCGCCGGGCATACCTAGCATGGGTCACGCGGTTTGGCGATAATTAGCGGCGGCGGCGCTTTGGTTCCCGACGCCGATCCCTTAGTATGCGGTAAAAAGGTGACCGTGGGTCTTTGGGCATTTCGAGGGGGCTCCAGAATGAAGAAGGTCGGGGTCGGCATCACGACCCGGTTGACCATTGGCTTGGTGGTGCTGGCGGTCGTGTCCCTGGCGATTGGCGTGGCGTCATCACTGTCCAGTCGCTCATTTCGGAATGTCGTCAATCTGAGCGCTGTCCATTTGCAGGTATTGGAGACCGCGGCCGAGGTTGGGCGCCTTTCCGTTGCTTTGGCGGTGGGCGATGTATCAATGGGCAGCGGTGCCGACCGACAGCGCTTTGCCGCCCTGATTGCGGCGTTATGCCCGCCGGGGGAGGTTGTTGGCGGCTGCATTCTGCTCGACTCGGCGGCGGCCGGTTTGCTTCGGGCCAGCAGCGACGGCGAGTTTCACGAGGAGGTCCACGCGGCGGCGTCGCGGTTCGCCCGCGCTCTCGATCAGCGGATCAAGGTCGCCCACGCCGTGCTGGTCGCCGACACCAAAGCGGTGGATGAAGCAGCGAAGGTGCATGGTCGGCTCGTGATGGGGCTGGCGGTGGTGGGCGCGATTGGCGTGCTCGTGGTGGGCTTCAACATTCGTCGCACCGTTGGGCGCAGGCTCGATGAATTGCGCGATGGTCTGCGCGCATTGGTGGCCGGTCGGGAGGTGATCTTGCCCACCGGCACCGACGAAATCGCCGAAATGGGGGCGTCGGTCGAGTTTTTTATCTCTGAGCTGCGGCAGCGGGAAAATGAACTCAAGGGGAGCGAGGCACGATTCCGGGGCTTGATCGAAGGCTCAATTCAGGGCGTGCTGATCCATCGCAATTTTGTGCCATTATTCGTGAACGAAGCCTATGCGCGCATTTTCGGATTTGATCGCGCAGTCGATCTGTTGGCCCTTTCCAGCCTCGAATGCTTGATGACGCTGGAGGAGGCCCCGCGGGCGTGGCGCAGCTACTTCCTGATGATGGCGGGCGAACAGGAGCAGGGGTTGCGTCGCATCACCCGCTTGCGCCGCGATGGCACACCGGTTTGGTGCGAGGTGATCGAGCGGGTCATCGATTGGATGGGCGAGCCGGCGATGCAGGTCACGGTGGTCGATATCAGCGAGCGGGTGCGCGCCGAGGCGGAGGTTGCGGAAGCATCCCTTCAGCTTCAGGCGGCTTTTTCCTCTATGCCCAACGGGATCTGCTTGTTTGACGATGAATTTCGCGTTGTGATCTGCAATGAGCGCTATCGTCAGCTTTGGGATTACCCCGATAGCCTGATGGCCACCAAGCCTTATCTTGGCGCCCTGATCCGCCTTTCGGCCGAGCGGGGAGATTTGGGCTGGCGCTCGGCTGAGCAGCTTACTTATGAAATCGGCACTTATATTTCTGCTGGTCTGCCCCTGGTGGGGGAGACCAAGCTCGGTAATGGCCGGTATCTGGAGTTTCGCGGCAATAGTCGGCGCGAGGGCGGGTTTCTGTTCACCTGTACCGATATCACCGAGCGCAAGGTCGCCGAAGAAACCTTGCTGAAGGCCAAGGAGCTGGCGGAAGAGGCGGTGAAGTCCAAGTCGACCTTCCTCGCGACCATGAGCCACGAGATCCGCACCCCGATGAACGGCGTGCTCGGCATGTTGGAGGTGTTGGAACGCACCCCGCTGGAGGCCGAACAACGAAAATTCGTCGCGGTGATTCGCGAGTCGGCGACGGCGCTGTTGACCATTATCAACGACATTCTGGATTTTTCCAAAATTGAGGCCGGGCGGCTGGATATCGAAAGCGTGCCGATGTCGCTGCGGGCGGTGGTCGAGGGGGTGGCCGACTTGCTCTCGACCCGGGCGCGGGAGCAGCGCCTCGATCTGATCATCGACGTGGACCCGGCGCTGGCCGATGGCCGGTTGGGCGATCCGGTCCGGTTGCGCCAAATTTTGTTGAACCTCGTCGGCAACGCGCTCAAATTTACCGAGCATGGCTACGTCGCCGTGATGGTTTCGGCGATGCCCCGTGAGGCGGCCGATGCCCCGGAGACGGTGCGTTTTGAGGTGGTCGATAGCGGTATCGGCCTGCCCGAGGCGTTGCAGGCCAAGCTGTTCGAGCCGTTCTCCCAGGCCGATGCCTCGACCACCCGTAGGTTTGGCGGCAGTGGGCTGGGCCTGTCGATCTGTCGGCGGCTGGTTGAGTTGATGGGCGGCACCATCGGCGCGCGCGGCGCGGTTGGTTACGGCTCGACATTTTGGTTTGAGGTGCCGCTGGGCATCGATGAGGCCGTGGCGGCGCTGCCCGTGCTGGCGAGGCCGGATCTGTCGGGCCTCGACGTGTTGGTGATCGACGATGCTGTGGCCGCCTGCCGGGCCTTCGATGCGATTTTGAGCGGGGCCGGGGCGCGGGTGGTGACCGGGCTCGATACCGGCGCCGGGCTGGAGGCGCTGACGGAGGCCGAGGGCGCCGGGCGGCCCTTCTCGGTGCTGGTGGTTGACTTCGACCCCGGCCGGCTTGACGGGCTGGAGCTGGTGGCCTCGGCGCGTGGCCTTCCCGCCGGGCGCGGGTTGGGGGTGGTGGTCACCACGCATCTTGACGACGTTGGCCTTACCGCCGCGGCCGAGGGGTTGGGGATTGCCGAGGTTTTGTTCAAGCCGGTTCGACGCGAGGTTTTGGAGCGGGCGGTGGCGCGGGCCGCCGGTCGGTTGCCGCCCGAGCATCATGGCCCGGCCCAGGCCGTGGCGGTCACCCTGGTGCCGCCGAGCCGGGAGGAAGCCCAGGCGGCCAACGCGCTGATCTTGATCGCCGAGGACAACCCGACCAACCAAATTGTGATCCGGCAGCAGTTTTTGCGCCTTGGGTTTGCCGCCGATTTGGTGGATGACGGCGAGGCGGCGTGGGAGGCGCTTCAATGTGCCGGGTATGGTTTGCTGGTCTCCGATTGTTTTATGCCCCGGCTCGATGGGTACGCTCTCACCCGGCGGGTTCGTGCAGGAGAGGTGCTCGCGGGCGGGCATCTGCCGATTGTGGCCCTAACCGCCGCAGCCCTCTCGGGGGAGGCGGCCAAATGCTTTGCCGCCGGCATGGACGATTATTTGACAAAGCCGGTGACGCTGGCGGCGCTGGAGGCAATGGTGGCGCGGTGGTTGCCAACGGCGCTCGATCTGCGCAAACCGGGAGCCGACCAGGGCCAACCGGCTTCGGCCCCGGTTGTGGCGATTGCCGCCGCCGTTTGCGCTCCGGCGGCTTCCTCGGCCCCGTCGCCAGATGAGGTGGTCTTGGATGTGGCGTTCGTGATCGAGTTGTTCGGCGATTCCGAGCAGGCGCGGTCGATGATGGGGTATTTTCTTGAAACCACTCTTTTGACCGTGACTGAATTGGTTCAGTACCTTGAAGCTGGCGCTCTTGACGACGTGCGGTTTGCCGCCCACTCGATTGCTGGAGCTGCCCGTACGGCGGGCGCGGGGGAGTTGGCGGCGGTGGCCAGCGCCCTGGAGGCTGTGGTGGTCGAGGCCGGCATCGAGGGCGCCCGCCCGTTGTTGCCTAAGGTCCACGCCGCCTTTGCTCGCGTCACCGAGGCGGTCGCGCGCGACGTGTAACCGGCGCCGGCTTTAGAGCGGTCTCATCAGTTAGAGTGCGCAGTAAAAGTCCGGGTTTCCAAAGGCCCCCGGCCTTTGGTCGCCGAAGGCAATTTGAAAGTTTTGTCGGGGCTTACCCCACTAATGGCTTTCCAGTTGCTTCAACACTCCTGCCACGGCATCGCGGTCGCGGGCGGCGGCGGCGCTGGTGGCGGCCTCGAAAAAGAATGACCGAAAGGTGCCGGCGCGGCCCAACTCAAACAAAAAAGCGATGTAGGTTGGGGCGCCGGCACTCTCCACGCATTCAGCGTCGGCCACCCGGATGGTGCCGCCGGGAAGATTGACCGAAGCGCCTTCTGTGACCCGGAAGGTGCGGGCGCAGCGGTCGCGCAGGCGTTCAATCGCGGTGTCCGAAAGGTTGGTTAGGCCCTGGCTCCGCCCGTTGCGGGATTCGGCCATGCCTGCGGTGACGCCGTTAACGGTCCAAACATAATCCGCCGGCCCCAACCCCCGAGGCGCTGTCGTTGCCGCCTTCAAGCCGATTTTTTTGAAGCCGGCCTCCGCCAAAAGCTGCTTCAGGAGGGGCGGTAGTTGCAAGGATGAGGCGGTGATGCTACCCAAAGGCGTTGCCGCCCTGCCGGCGCGGGCTTGATCGACGCATGCCTTAAGATCCGGTAGCGCCTTGTTGGTGTTGGTCAACCGAAAGGTGAGGGTATCCTTTGGGCCACGAATGGCGAGGGTGCTGCCATGGGCAAGCGCCTCGAACAACGCGGTATCGTTTCCATTGGCAATCACCAGCATGTCGGGGTCGGCTGCCACCGCCTGCCGGTCGCGGCTGAAGCTATCATCCACCACCACCGATACCGGCCAAGCGGCGCCCTTGGGCAGGTGCGCGGAGGGGAGCCCGAGCCCGATGTTGAGTTCACCTTGGCGGCTGCGGGCGATCACCAGCGAATGACCGTTGTCAAACCGGCTCTCGGCAATGCAATAGGCAAAGTCGCCGTCTTTGCCCACCACCGGGCCAACCCGCCAGTTGGCGAGCGGGGAGGCCGCCTCGCCTCCTTCAGCGGTGTCCGATCGGGCCAGGGCCAAACCCGGAGACGATAGCGTTGCCGCAGCAACGATCAGAGTGAGATACCGAAAGAAAGCGATCGACATGGGCAACCTCGAAAAGAAAGCGGCGGGCGCTGAGTAAGAGCCCGCCCGCCTTCCAGTATCGGTAACTTTGTCGTGTTAGTTCTTGCTCTTGTCCACCAGACGGCGGGCCGCGATCCATGGCATCATGGCACGCAGGCGTCCGCCAACTTCTTCCAGCGGATGCTCGGCGCTGCGGCGACGGCTGGCCTTAAAGCTGGGCTGGCCGACCTTGTTCTCAATCATAAAGTCGCGCACGAAGCGGCCCGACTGAATGTCTTCGAGAACGCGCTTCATTTCCTTTTTGGTCTCGTCGGTAATGATGCGCGGGCCGGTTTTGTAGTCGCCATATTCGGCAGTGTTGGAAATCGAGTAGCGCATGTTCGCGATGCCGCCCTCATAAATGAGGTCCACGATCAGCTTTACTTCGTGCAAGCATTCGAAATAGGCCATCTCGGGGGCGTAGCCAGCCTCGACCAAGGTTTCGAACCCGGCCTGGATCAAGCTGGTCAAACCGCCGCAGAGCACCACTTGCTCGCCGAAAAGGTCGGTTTCGCACTCTTCGCGGAAGGTGGTTTCGATAACGCCGGCCTTGCCACCGCCAACCGCCGAAGCGTAAGAGAGCGCGATTTGCAGGGCGTTGCCGCTGGCATTCTGGTGGACCGCCACGAGGCAGGGCACGCCGCCGCCGCGCTGGTACTCGCCCCGAACGGTGTGGCCGGGTCCCTTGGGCGCGATCATGAACACGTCGAGATCGGCGCGGGGCTCAATCAGGCCAAAATGAATGTTCAGGCCGTGGGCAAACGCCAGCGCCGCGCCTTGCTTCATGTTGGGCAGCAGGTCGGTGCTGTAAAGGTCCGCCTGCAATTCGTCGGGAACCAGGATCATCAGCAGGTCGCTGGTCTTGGCGGCCTCAGCCGGGGTGATGACGGTAAAGCCCGCGGCCTCCGCCTTCTTGATGCTGGCACTGCCGGCCAGCAAAGCCACCCGCACCTCGGCGACACCGCTGTCGCGCAGGTTTTGGGCGTGGGCATGACCCTGGCTGCCGTAACCAACAATGGTCACCTTCTTGCCTTTGATCAAACCAACGTCGGCATCTTGATCGTAATAGACGCGCATAAGACAATCCTCGAATAAGTCGCGAGTATTTCGCGGGAATAGAAGATACTAGAAGCCGTTGGGGCCACGGGACATGGCGACGACGCCAGTACAACTGACCTCGACCATACCAAGTTTGCTCATAAGGCTGATGAAGTCTGAAAGCTCGTCGGCGGTGCCGGTCAGCTCAAAGATAAAAGAGGTGAGGGTCGTGTCGACCACCCGCGCATTATAGATGCCGGCGATGCGCATTGATTCGGTGCGCATGTCCCCCGCGCCGGAGACCTTGACCAGCGCCAACTCGCGCTCGACGCTCGGCCCATCGTCGGACAAGTCGCGGACACGGTGAACCGGCACCAACCGATCGAGCTGAGCCTTGATCTGCTCAATGATCATGGGGGTGCCCGATGTCACGACAGTAATTCGCGACAGGTTGTTTTCCTTGTCGATTTCCGAAACGGTGAGGCTCTCGATATTATAGCCCCGTCCCGAAAACAGACCAATCACCCGCGCAAGAACGCCGGGCTCGTTATCGACCAGCACCGCGATGGTGTGCTTTTCAATTTTATCCATCAGATCATTGGGCATGGGTCACGTCTTCTCTGAGAAAGGCATCAATCTTTCTGTCTACGCTCGAAGTATTTTGTCGGACTACATTGTAAAGATCGCGCACGATTACCATGCCTTTAAATAGCTCGGAGTACTTAAAGGTTGTGGTGTCATCCGTCGTCGGATCGCGTATTTCCAGAACAGTTTCTTCGCTACCGCATTTCTTATACAGCCTTGAGGCGCGTGACATTGTATCTGGGCGTCTTATATAAAGACGCAACCCCATCCCGCCGGTTTCAGTCTCGTAAGCATCTTCGGTCCGTCGCCATTTCATGACGCCGAGCATTGTTTGCTTTAAGAGCTTCCCGACAAAGCGAATATTTCTCTCAAGTTCAGGCGTCATCGGACCCTCCGATACTCCGGGCTTCGATCATATCTGGTAGAACACCCGCCAAAACCTGGAACTCGGTAATCATGTCCCCCATAACCCTCAATCGGCGATCGGAAGCAGTTTCGCTCTGCGTCTTATGAATAACCCACCGTTTGGGACACTTGTATTCCCCAAACATACTATTTAACAGCTTCAAACGCTTTCGAATATCTCCTGATAGTTCCGCCTCGTGATGGGCGATGCGACCAAGGCAGATACCAACTTTTACGAGAAGCTCCTGCTCAACAGCCGCGCCACCGGCATAATTCCCCGACAGCCAGTTCGCTGTCTCGACCACCAAAGTCACCAATTCAGGCGCCTGGACATTAAACAAGATCTGCCGGCTCACTTTGCGTCGAACAGCCGTAATCTGCCAAGCAGCATACCCCGAAACAAGCAGGGAAGCCAGCGAGGCGATATCGGCGGCTTTCCCTACCCAGTCCCACATCGGTTCCTAACCCTACACCAGCACCATCCCGTCTTCTGGGGTTGCGGATTCGGGTTTGTCGCCGGGGCCGAGCAGCATGTCGTTGTGGGCTTTGCCGCCGGGGATCATGGGGAAGCAGTTTTCGGTCGGGTCCACCGCAATGTCGGCGATCACCGGTCCCGGTGTCTCGATCATTTTGCGGATAACCTCGTCAAGCTCAGAAACTTTGGTTGCGCGCAGGCCGGTGGCGCCAAAAGCCTCGGCGAGTTTAACAAAATCGGGCTGGCCGTGAAGTTGGCTCTGAGAATAGCGTGACCCGTGCAAGAGTTCCTGCCACTGGCGAACCATGCCCATGTATTCGTTATTCAGGATGAAGACCTTGATCGCGGCGCCGCATTGCACGGCGGTGGCCATTTCCTGGATGTTCATCATTACCGATGAGTCGCCGGAAATGCCGATCACCAGCGAGTTCGGATGCGCGATTTGAACGCCGATGGACGCAGGCAAGCCATAGCCCATGGTGCCGAGGCCGCCCGAGGTCAGCCAGCGGAAAGGCTCGTCGAAGGGAAGGAACTGGGCCGCCCACATTTGGTGCTGGCCGACTTCGGTGGTGATGTAGTGATCCTTGTCCTTGATCGCCTCGCGGAGACGCTCCAGCGCATATTGCGGCTTAATGATAGTGTCAGACTTGGCATAGCGCAGACATTCACGTTTGCGCCAAGTATTGATCTGCGCCCACCAGTCTTTCAGCGCGGCGCTGTCGGGGCGCTTCTGGCGCTCCTTCCAGAGCCGGATCATGTCTTCAAGGATGTTTGCCGCGTCTCCCACCACCGAGAGGTCTACCCGCACATTTTTATTGATCGAGCTGGGGTCGATGTCGATGTGGATCTTCTTCGAGCCCGGGGCAAACTCGGAAATTTTGCCGGTCACCCGATCGTCGAAGCGCGCGCCAACGGCAACCATCAGGTCGCAGCCGTGCATCGCGAGGTTCGCCTCATAGGTGCCGTGCATTCCCAGCATACCGAGGAATTGCGGGTCGCTGGCCGGAAACGCACCCAGACCCATCAGCGTGGTCGTGCAGGGATAGCCGGTCATGCGGACGAGCTGGGTCAGCAGTTTTGCCGCCTGCAAACCGGAGTTGACCACGCCGCCACCGACGTAAAAAATCGGTCGCTTGGCCGCCGCCAACAGCGCCACCGCCTCTTCGACCCGGGCGATATCGGGCTTTACCTGGGGCTTATAGCTCTTGTGGGTGACTTCTTGGGGCGTGATGTACCGCCCGACGTTGAACTGCACGTCCTTCGGGATATCCAGCAGCACCGGCCCCGGCCGTCCCGAGCGGGCGACATAAAACGCCTCGTGCAGGGTGCGTGCGAGGTTGTTAACGTCTTTGACCAAGTAATTGTGCTTGGTGCAGGAGCGGGTGATGCCGGTGGTGTCGGCCTCCTGAAAGGCGTCGTTGCCAATCAAATGAGTCGGCACCTGACCGCACAGGCACACCAGGGGAACGCTGTCGAGCAAGGCGTCGGTGAGGCCGGTAACAGCGTTGGTGGCGCCAGGACCCGAGGTGACGAGGACGCAGCCGACCTTGCCGGTAGAGCGGGCGTATCCTTCGGCGGCGTGAACCGCGCCCTGCTCATGGCGAACCAGGATATGGCGAATGTCGTTCTGTTGGAACAGTGCGTCGTAAATCGGCAGCACAGCGCCGCCGGGATACCCAAAAACCACATCAACGCCCTGATCCTTCAGAGCCTTCATAATGATCTGGGCTCCAGTCATCAACTCTTCGGCCATGGTCTCCAACCTTCGTGCTCGCCGTTACTGTCCCGGGCGCCTCCCGGCCCACCGTCGCCCACGGGCGCAGCACACGGGCCAAACCTATACACGGCAACGCCGCGCACAGCTTCGCCGTGAGCGCTGCCGGACAGGCGCCGCGTCGGGAAGAGCAAACTAGACGCGCGCTCCGGTCAGGTCAAACCAAATCGGCGAACACCGGCAAGACCCGGGCGGCGCCGCGCAAATGTGTCGCCGGGGGCCTTCGGTTGGCCCGGCTTCGGAAGCTTGAGCGATGCTGAGGCACCTTGTCGCAGAGCGCCGCTGGGGCATCCCCCTTAGTGTTGGCGCAGGTCGCGCAGGGGGTGAAAGCACCCCCTGCGTTCTCGTGTGCTTTCAGGGCGTTGTCGCTGGTGCGGGAGGCTCGTCCTGCCCCGTCATTGCCAATGATATGTTCATAGGATAGATATTTATTTGCGGGGATCGGTTGCATTGGGAGCCGAATTGGCATAGGCTGCTTGAGCAAAAAGCATATTGGGGTGTCCCTTTATCAACTTGACCTAATATCTGGTAGGGTTCAGAAGGCCCCGCCACAAGATATTGTCAACCGGCGTTTCCGCCCGGCCCCGATCGACCTTGCCGTTCGGGCCGGACCGCCGGCCTATTGGGATGCGAGGCGGACGAAGCACGGGCGGGGCGTGCCGGGTGCGGCCGAATGAGAATGAAAAACGGCGTATTGTCAGCGAGATAGCAGCCTGGAGAGAGCCGATGAGTTGGACGGACGAGCGCATTGAACATCTCAAAACCCTTTGGGGGCAAGGTAAGAGCGCCAGTGATATTGCCGAAGAGCTGGGCGATGTTAGCCGCAACGCCGTGATTGGGAAGGCTCATCGACTGGGCCTTTCCGGCAGGCCATCCCCGATCAAGAAAAAGGCGACCCGTGGCGCGACCATTTTGGCGTTGACGGAGCGGATGTGCAAATGGCCGGTCGGCGATCCTAAGCACCAGGATTTTCATTTTTGTGGTCGTCCCGCCCAATTGAGTATGCCTTATTGCGCCGAACATGCGGCCATTGCTTACCAGCCCGCCTCTAAGAAGCGTCCGGATGACCGCAAAGCCAGTGCTGGCTGATTGTGGTGCGCCCCGCGCCGGACCCCGGCTAAAGCTCGGGGACCGGTGAGGGGCTTTAAGGCGACGCTCTGAAATAACCGCAAACCCGCGCTTGTCTCGGCCAAGCGGCGGATGGCCGAAAGGGCTATGGCGGGGCGGCCTTCCGGGCTATATGCTGGAAAACCGTGCTCGGCGGGGGCGCCGACAGCCAGGGGGTAACGCTATGGCCATGTTCGATTTTCTTAAAATCCTGATTCACGACAAAAAAGCCGCGCCAAAAGCGAAGGTCGATAGTGCCAATGTTTTGATCGACAGCCGAAGCTACCCGCTGGTCACCTTGACTCCGAAGGGCTTCGTTGCCGGCAATCATGACGCCTCGATTGCTCAGGGCCAGTTGGCCTCGATCACGGTGGCGGTTGATGACCGGTGCGGCAAGTTCAGCTTCAACACGCGCGTTACCATCACGTCGGTCAACGCCAACCGGCAGTTTGCCGGGTCGTTCAGCATCCTCGCGCCGGAAATCGAGAAGATGCTGGGGACCTACGCCAAAAACCGTAAAGCCGTGAAATAGGGGCCTGAGGCGACGCTCAGAACAGTCGCGCCCCCTCAGCTTGCTTTGGGCCGTTCCTGATCGGGGGCGCTGGCGGGTGGCGACGGCATGATTTGTTCGACCGGAGCCGGCGCCGGCTTGGCTTCCGGCGTATTTTGGGGTTGCGACGGCGTTTGTGAACGGGCCGCCGGGCCGCTCTTGAGTTTCTGGTGGACGGTTTGAGCCACCTGCATGAGCTGATCCCGGTCGAACCGCCCGGCCAGGGCGTAACTCAGCGCGCCCTCGGCCCAATAGAAGCTGGCGATCTCCCCGTGTTTCACAAAGCTGAACGCGGCTTGTTGGTTGGCTTGGGGGGTCCCGACGAACAAGGTCAGCCGGTTGCCGCCCCCGGTCTCGTACATATATTGCGCGACCGCGCCGCCCTCGGCCGGGAGGGACCGGCCGCCGATCAACCGATAGCCGATGCTCGCAAGGTCGGGGCCAAACACCGGCCGTCCCAAACGCTCGGATAGCCAGTTGTTGAGAGCGTCCTGGTTGTCGGCGCCCATTTCCACTTCAAACCGCGAGTTGGCATAAAAGGTGTGGGCTTGGGTCGCCTCGTCGGCGAAGGCTTGCAGGGTTGGCTGCACGGGTGCTTGGGTCAGTGTTGGGGCGGGAACCACTTGTCCGCGCCCGAGCCAGCCGGCCCCCAGCCCAATCGCGATAAAAGCCACCGATGCCGCCAGCCGTTGCCAGCCCGGTTGTGACCACCAGGGCCGGCGGGCGGCGTTGGCGTCCAGCCGTTTACCGAGCCGCTCGCCGGCCTCAGCCAGCCGGCCGTCGAGTCGGTCGTTGAGGATGGAATCAAAGAGGCTGTGCAGAGCTGCGTTTTGGGCGCGATAGGCATCGACCCGGCGCGCAGCTTCCTCGTCTTCAGCAAGCCAAGTTTCGACCTCGATACGCCGGGCCGAATCCAGTTGTCCGTCGACATAGGCATGCAGATCGCTGTCCCGCATGGTGCTTCTCCTCTTCTCAATACGTCCGGCGGCTACTTCACCCGGCGCAGGGCCACAGTGGGGGTGCCCCCGGCCAGCCTGACCCGAACAGCTTCGCGCGCCCGGCTCAACCGGGACATAACCGTACCAATCGGGACCTCCAGCACGGCGGCCACCTCCTCGTACTTCAGCCCCTCCAGCGCCACCAACAATAGAACCTGCCGTTGCTCGGTCGGCAGGGTATCGAGCACCCGCATCATCTCGCCCAGCTCGACCCGGGCTTCCTGGTTGGCCGGTTCCGACAAGCGGGACTCGACCACCCCGTCCACCGGCACCTCGACCGGCCGGGCGGCCCGCGCGCGCACCTGATTGACATGCACGTTGTGCATGATCGTAAACAGCCACGCCCGCAGATTGGTGCCGGCCATAAACTTGTCGGCTCGTGACAAAGCCCGTGCCAGCGCCTCCTGCACCAAATCGTCGGCGTCGTTACGGTCGCGCACCAAGGCACGCGCGTAGCGACGCAGCGACGCGATATGGACTTCCAGCTCGATCCCGAAGATACTCAAGGGCGCCGTCCGCTACAAAGTGGGAGCGCCCGGACTATACCTCGTAATCGGCAAAATGTCCGGTCCTAGAAGCATGAACAGCGGCTCCCGCGATTTTATTCGCTCTTCCTGAAAAAAAATGGTCCCGGAGAAAATTGGCCCCGAAAAATTGAGTTGAACCCTGCCGAGAAGGGCGATGCCTGCCGTTACCCGATTCGCTCCGAGCCCGACCGGGCACCTGCACCTCGGTCACGCCTACGCCGCCATTCGCGCTTTGCAGGCGGCGGCGGGTGGCGGGCGCTTTTTGGTCCGGATCGAGGACATCGACCGCCAGCGCTGCCGTGCCGATTTTGAGCGCGATTTGCTCGAAGATTTGGCGTGGCTCGGTCTGGTCTGGGAGCAACCGGTGCGCCGGCAATCGGATCATTTGGCCGATTATCGGGCGGCGTTGGCGCGGCTTTTTGAGTTGGGCGTGGTTTATCCCTGTTTTTGCAGCCGAAAGGATATTGCGTCAGCCGGCGGCGCCCCGCAGCAGGGGGATGACGAGGGGCCGCTCTATCCGGGCGTTTGCCGAACCCTCAGCGTGGCCGAAACCGCGGCCCGCATCGCCGAGGGCTATCCTCATGCGGTTCGTTTGGATGTTGCCCGGGCCTTGGGTCTCACCGGCGGGCTATGGTGGCACGACCGCGCCGCCGGCCGTCAGACCGCCGAGCCGGGCCTGCTTGGCGATGTGGTGCTGGCAAGGCGGGATGCTCCCACCAGCTACCACCTCAGCGTCGTGGTTGACGACGCCCTTCAGGGGGTCACCTTGGTCACCCGAGGCGCTGATCTTTTCGCCGCCACCCACAGTCACCGATTGCTTCAGGCGTTGCTTGGTTTGCCGAGCCCCGAATATCACCACCACAAACTGTTGGTCGATGGCGATGGCCGGCGCCTGTCAAAACGCGACGGCGCGCTTACGGTGCGCGCTTTGCGTTTTTCCGGTCACACGGCGGCCGAAGTTGGGGCGATGGTGGGCTTATCTTAGCCCCAACTGCGCAAGCCGGCCCCAAGCGCGATATAGTCGGGGTGATCTGGCCCAATCAGGGCGTGGCGGATCATAAAATCGATTACCACGAGGTTGCAGTTGAATTTGAAGTCGTCGGTCTCGCGAACGATTTCGGCCACCCGCTCGGACGAAAGGAGCGCAAAGCTTTCGACCTCGCCATCGGTGTTGCGGGGGACAAAATCGGGCGGCACCTCCATGTCGTAGACAAACAGGCAATCGACCTTCAGCCCTTGGGGTGTTTCCAGCCGATAGGTCACGGTGCCGGCCGGCACTGCGCGCTGGGCGAGATCAGGACCGATCCCGGCTTCCTCGAAGGCTTCCTTGATCAGATTTTCGGTGAGGCTGAGACCGATCGGCTGTCCGCCCGCAATGAGATTGTCGAGCTTGCCCGGCGCCACCGCCCGGTCCCGCGCGCGGGTTGCGATCCAGAGGTGGAGGCTGTTATCGGGCTGGCGCAAATAGCCGTTGACGTGGAGGCCATAAGCGATGGTGCCAAAATAAGGCACCGCCGCCCGGTCGAGCGCGAACAGCGCCTCCCCCTGCCATGACCGAAACACCGGGTATTGCTCGCAGCGCAACGGCGGGATCGTGCCCCGGGCAACCAGTGCGGTGATCATTTGGGCCATCGCCCGGGTACGCGACTCAAAACTGTGATAGCGGCGCGACAGATAAACGCCGTTATCGGTCACCGTTACCGTGTCGGGAAAGGATGAAAGCTGCTCGGCCAAGGCGTGTCGCACCCAGCCGACCCGTAACCCGTCCACCCAAAATCCCCGGAATCCGGCGATATCGCAGGTGTTGCAGGCTTTGATGTGGTCTAAGTATGCCATGGGGCAGGGGTCTAGCGGGTCGCGGCCCCGGTTGCAACGGCAAAGTCGAACACGGGAAATCCATGGAGCGCGATATCTACTTCGTCGGCATCACCCGTCAGACCGAAGCGGGGGGGCTGGGGCGCCTAAGGGCGCCGGTGGTGGTTCCGGCGTGGTTGGTTTACCCAACGCGGCGGCAACTGGCCGAGTTTGCGGCGCCTTTGCTGGAGGTTCTGGCCGAGGATGACCATGTGCTGGAGATCACCTCGGGCGCGGTGCTGGGGCGTTACGGGGCGAGCCAGGAGCTTTCGGTTGGCTTGGAGATTGTCGCCGGGCCGCGTTTTGCGGTGGAACAGGTGGCTGCGACCGTGTTTCGTCTGGCGCGGGATGCCAATCAGCAAGACGCCTTCATTGCCCGGGTGCTGCCCGCCGACGAGTGGGCCGACAACACCCGGCCCGGCATCACCGTGACCTTCAAAACGCCCCAGCGCATCGGCGCGCTTCAGCCGTTGCGCGATTTGATCAATGGCTTTGCCGGTGATGGCTGGCCGATCGACGGCTTTACCACCATTCCGGCGGTGGGTGAGGGGGTGGGGCTGGTCAGCGGCCTGCGCTATATTTTCCTGCCCGAGATCAGCATCCGGTGGGACCTCGCGCTTCGGCGCAGATTGGCCGAGGCGGAGGATGCCATGGACATTATCCTGCTCGACCAGTCGACCAAAATCGGCCGGCTGTGCCGGACGCTCGCCGCCGACCCGATGATCGAGCGGGCGTGGCTGAATTGGTTCGATGTCATCGTCGGCGGGATGGAGGATTATGAGGATTTGGTGGCCCGCCTGCTTTCTGCCCGGCCAAGCCAGACCGGCGAGACCTCGATGGCGCGAAAGCAGTTTTCAGAGTTGCTGGGCCTTACCAATCAAAGTGTGCTGGAGCAGCGGCTAAAGGCAGTGGAATGCTCGCTGCCCCCCGCCGCTGTTGGCCCCCTTCAGCTTGGCCCTTCTCAGGTTGGCCCCTCTCAGTTTGGCAGTGTGAACACCAGGAGAAAGGAGTTGAGGGTCAGCAGCACGCCGATGCCGGCAAAGAAATAGGCCAGATACAGCACCCAGCGCCGTCCGCCCACCAAGCTGGCCGATGCGAGCACGATGGCGATCTGGATCAGCGCCTCGGCATAATCAAAGAACGGGTCCTGCTCGCCGGCGTGATCGCGAACGGCCTCATATTCCCGGGCTTTGGCCAGCAGTTCTCTTTTGCCATCGCCGGTTTTGGGCTCGGACTCATATTTGTCGGCGGTTGCGAGATAAGTTTTCACCCGCTCGTCGATCCAAGCGCTGGTTTCGGGGGCGAGTTGCGGGGTGGCGGCTTTCAGGGCTTTGAGCTGATCGGCGGCCAACCGCATCTCGTTTTGGCGGATATTTTTGGCCTGATAGAAGGCGTAGGTGTCGTTGACGACGATGCTGGCGTGCATCATGTCTTTGGTGGCGTTGCCGCCGCCCATGCTGGTGATGGCCAGCACCACCGCAAGTGCCGAAATGAAAATCGCAACCCATTGCCGGGTGCGGCTATCGGCGGAGGACTCTTCAAGACCTTCAAGCGTATCGGGAATGTCGGCGGCTTCGACCATCGTGGCACCTGCAAGTCGGGAGAATGACGGTGTAAAAACGGGAGCTTAAAAACCGGGGGCGCGGGAGACCGCGGCAACGGCGGCGTCGCGCCCGGCCTGGATCGAGAAGATACTGGAGAAGCCGCTCACGTCAAATACTTCCTGGACGTGGGGCTTTAGCCCCGCCAGCGCCAGCATCCCCTTGGCGGCCTTGACCCTCTTGGCCGCCATCAGGAGCACCCGCAGGCCGGCGCTGCTGACATAATCGAGTTGTGAGCAATCGACCACCATCCGAGGGTCGGTGGTCGCGATTGCTCCGAGCAGCCTGTCTTCAAAGGCTTTGGCGGTGTTGCTGTCGATGCGTCCCTGGGCGTTGATGATCACCACCCCCTCGGCATGAGTCTGACTGGTTTCCATGGTTGGTCGATATCCTGTTGAAAAGAGGGGCCGTTGGGTGCGGGGGCATCGCTCAGGTTTCGGGGACGGTATCCTGGGTCATCAGCCGCACCATGGTCAGGTGGTTGGCGCCTTCGTGGCGATAGTACTCGAGTCGGTCCATCATGCGTTTGGCAAAATAAATCCCCAGCCCGCCGATTGGGCGGTCTTCCACCGCAAGCGAGGTGTCGGGGTCGGGCTGCCGGGTCGGATCGTAGGGCGGGCCATCGTCGACCACCTCGGCCCGGAGCGTGGCCTCGGCCAGGGTCAGGCGGACCAAAATCTCGTGGGTCGCGTTATCGGGATAGGCATAGTCGATGATATTGGTCAGCACCTCGTCGAGGGCGAGATTGAGATTGAAGATCGTTCGGGCGGGAATGTCGTGGGTTGCGCCAAACGCCTCCACGAGGGTCGCCAGCCGATGAATTTCAGGGAGCCGGTTCTCCAGCCGGATATCGAGCGCGTTGGTCACATTAGACCTCCCCAGCGGTCATGGCGGCCCCGGCGGCGGCCCCGGCCGCGGTCGTGGGAGGCGGCGGGCCAAAATGGAGGGCGAGGCAGGTCAGGTCGTCGGCTTGGGGCGCGCCGGCGGCAAAGCTCTCCACCGCCGCAACGACGCCATCGACGAAGGCCGCGACCGGAATGGTATTGGTGCCGGCCAGTGTTTGGCGCAGCCGCGCTTCGGTGAACTCGGTAAGGGCGGGATCGAAGGCTTCGGTCACGCCATCGGTGTAGAACAGCAGCTTGCAACCGGGTTGGAGAACCACCGTGGCCTCGACAAAATTCATGTCCTCGATTACGCCGAGGGCCATGCCGCCGGTGCCGGGCAGGGTTGAGACCGTGCCCTCGGGGCTGACCACGCAGGGCGGGCAATGGCCTGCATTGGCGTACATCATTTCGCCGCTCGCGGTATCGAGCACGCCGTAGAACACGGTAACGAACATCGCGGTGTCGTTATCTTCTGCCAGCAGGGTGTTGACCAGCCGGAAGCACGCCCCCGGCCCGTCGGAGGTGGTGGCGGTGGCGCGGATCAGCGTGCGGGCGACCGCCATGAACAACGCCGCCGGCACCCCCTTGCCCGAAACATCGGCAACCACCACCCCAAGCAGGCCGGGCGCCAACCAGAAGAAGTCGTAGAAATCCCCGCCAACATCCTTGGCCGGCAACATGCGGGCGTGGAGTTGGACTTCGGGTTCGCTCGGAAAGCGGCGGGGCAGAATGCTTTGTTGCATGGTGCGCGCGATATCGAGTTCGTTCTGGATCGCGGCCAGCTTATTGTGATCGGCAAACACGTCGGCGATGGTTTTGAACCACGGTGTCCACGCTTCAGGCACCTGGGGAATCGCGGTGTTCTCGTCGCGCAGCTTGTGGGCGATGTAGTCCACCAGTTTTTGGGATGGCGTGATAAAACCGGCGAGGGTCAGCCGCGAGGAGAGAATCAGCGTCAGCCCCAGCCCCAGCAACAGCGCGAGCACGGTCAGCCCGGCGCCAGCCAGAATCTCCAGCACCAACGAGCCGTGATGGACCACCATCACCAGCCGGAACGGGGCTTGCTCCAGCGGCAGCGCTTCCACCAGCCAGTCCCCCCGGCTGGCCAGCTTTTCGTGGGCGGCGGCCATCAGGGCCTTGGCGTCGGTGCGAAATTCGGCCGGGAGTGCCTCGGCGAGCTGCTTGATCGCGGTGTCCTTGGAGGTGACGAGCCGGGGGTGGGCCAGCACTTGATCGCGGTCGTTGACCACAAACAGCTCACCCGAGCCGTCGTTCCAGGTTTTTACGAAGCGGTTCAATTCATCGAGGGTAAGGTCGATAGCAACGGTGCCCCGGAAGTTTTTGCCCCGGTAGATCGGTGTCGCAACCGTTACCATCAGCCCTTTGCCGGCTTCATCGACATAGGCCTCGGTCCAGAATCGTTTGCGCTTGGGGTTGTTGTTGGGCAGGCCTCCGGTGAAAAACTCTTTTTCCAGCAACGCCGGGCTGTACTTGAAGCTCTTTGATGCCGTCCACGGGTAGATGTTAATAAAGCCGCTGGCCGAGGTATAATAAACCCAGGCAGCGTTGGGTAATAGTTTGCCAATGGCGTGAAAGCGCCCATTGAGGGACAGCGCCATTTCAATTTCAGACCGGAACTCGGCGTCGGGCGTGCGCGCAGTCGCGGTAAGGTTCCCGATCAATTCGGTGGTGTAGGGCGGCGGCACCCGGTCAAGCGTGAACAGGCCGGCGCTGGCCCGCGCGGTCAGCCGGGTATAAAGCGCGCTTGGTGGCTCGGGGGGCGTGGTATTGGTCTGGAGCCAGTCTTCGGCTTCAACCTCAAGATCATCGACATTATCGGCGCTGGCTTTCAGAATAAAGTTGAGCGCCAGCGCGGCCTCGCGAAGCCGGGCTTCCAACTGGGTGCGCGCCGTGCGCTCGGACTGGTCGACCTGGACCCAAAACAGCCCCCCCGCGATCAGCAGCACGCCCAAAAAGGTGGCCCGCATGATGCTGTTGTAACGGCTGAACAAATTGGCGGCGAGCCCATCCATGGGAGATATCCTGATCCGGTGGTTCGGGCCGGAGGATACCGGCCCCGGCGTGCTCGACCAAGGTGAATAATACCGCACCCGCCGTGTCGCGCCCGAGCGCCAACGGAGCGCCGGCCCAAGTTTGTTGCAAGCCGTAACTTGCGGGGTAGACAGGGGCGGATTGGCGCTGCAAATTAGCGCGATGCCGACACACGCTGAAAAGAAGTTTTTGCCTTACACGCCCGACCAGATGTTTCGTCTGGTTGCCGATATGGAGCGTTACCCGGAGTTTTTACCCTGGTGCGTTGGTGCTCGGGTTCGGAAGCGGGAGAATGCCACGGTTTATGCCGATCTTATGATCGGTTTTAAGATGGTGCGCGAGCGTTTCACGTCGAAGGTGGTGTTGAGCCCGCCCAATCGCATCGATGTTACCTATGCCGAGGGGCCGTTCCAGTATTTATCCAACCACTGGATTTTCGAGCCGGCGCCGGGAGGCTGCCTGATCGACTTCTTTGTCGATTTTGAGTTCAAATCGAAGGTGTTGCAGAAGATTATCACCGCACTTTTCACCGAGGCGGTGCGTCGGATGGTCTCGGCTTTTGAGGCCCGCGCCCAATCCCTCTATGGCTCACCGCCGGTCGGCAAGCCATAGAGAGGGGGGGATTGGTGCCTGGTTGGTGCGACGCTGCGATCAGAGGTCGGAACTCGAGTCGGCCTCGGCGTTGCGGTAGGCGGCGATGCCCTCGGTAATCAGTTGCGCTGCCTCATCGGCCTCGCCCCAACGGACCACTTTGGTCCACTTGCCCTTTTCCAGGTCCTTGTAGTGCTGGAAAAAATGGGTGATCTGCTGAACCAAAATTTCGGGAAGATTGCGATAAGACGCTACGTTGGCGTGGAACGGGTGGAGCGCATCCACCGGCACGGCGATGATCTTTTCATCCTTGCCGGCCTCGTCTTCCATGATCAGGACGCCAATGGGGCGTGATCGCAGAATCGCGCCCGGCATGACCGAGGTTGGCCCAACCACCAGCACGTCCACCGGGTCGCCATCGGCGGCAAGGGTATGGGGCACAAAGCCATAATTTCCGGGGTAGAACATGGCGGTATGAAGGAAGCGGTCGACGAACACCGCGCCCGAAGCCTTGTCGACCTCGTATTTTACCGGCTCCCCGCGCAAGGGGATTTCGATCATGACGTTGATATCCCAGGGCGGCATACGACCAATGGGAACTCTCGCTATGTCCATGGAAGTCCTCTTTTTTTCTGAGTAACGGATAGCCCGGGCTTGGGAACAGACCGCCGGGGAGACATTCGTTAGGCGAGGTGACGCCGCGCTCGGAGTGTCCCCAAATAGCGCCGTCCTGCCAAGAAAAAAGGGCGCCGATGCGGGCGCCCTTCGTTCTTAAGTTAAAAAAGCCGGCCTAGAGTCATAAAGCTGGCCAAACTCAAAGCCGGCTTGCGTCACAGGGTCCGATTAGTGGACATCGGCCCACAGTTGCCGTTTGCACGCATACATCAGCCCGGAGAACACAATAAGGAACAAAATCACCTTGATGCCCAAGGCCTTGCGTTCATCCTGGGTCGGCTCGGCAATGTAGGAGAGGAACACCGCCACGTCTTTTGATTCTTGCAGCGCGGTTGCCTTGGTGCCGTCGGCGTAGGTTATGCTATCGTCGAACAGCATTTGGGGCATTCCGATGGTCCCCGAGGCGAAATACTTATTATAGTATTTGCCATCGGGCACCGAGACGCCGGCCGGCGCCTCTGCGTAACCGGTGAGCAGTGCCGTGATATAATCCTCGCCACCATGCCGCGCCTTGACCATCACCGACAAATCCGGCGGCAACGCGCCGTTGTTGGCAACGCGGGCGGCCTTGTCGTTGGCGAATGGCTTGACGAACCGGTCGGACTGGATGCCCGGCCGCATAAACATTTCGCCCTGATCGTTCGGGCCGTCCTGAACCTGAACCCCGGCGGCAATCACCTTCACTTGGTCTTCGGTGAAGCCGATCCCCTTAAGGTTGCGGTAGGACGCCAGATTGAGCGAGTGGCAGTTTGAGCAGATTTCTTTGTAGACCTGGAAGCCGCGCTGGGCCTGCGCCTTGTCGATACGGCCCATCGGCCCCGACTGAGCCCAGGCTTGTTCCGGTAACTCGATTCCCTCATGGGCCTTGGTTGCCCCGGTGAAGCCGAAGCTGACCGCGACCGCCGCAGCCGCGAAGATGATAGATTTCATGGTACGCATCATGCCTTCTCCATCGGCTGGGCAGTGGCCGCATGAGCGTGGACCGAACCACCACCTTTCAAAATCGCTTCGGCAATGCTCGCTGGACGAGGCCGTGGCCGTTCAAACTTACCAAGCAACGGCAGGGCAACCAGGAAGTATGCGAAGTAATAAATCGTGCCCAAGCGAGCCGCGACCACCCAGATCCCATCGGGAGGGTTGGCGCCGCAGAAGCCAAGCAGGATGCAGTCGGCCGCAAACACCCAGAAGAAGAGGCGCGAAACCGGTTTAAACACCAAGCTCTTAACCTTGGAGGTGTCGAGCCAGGGGAGGACGACCAACACCAGCACCGCCGCGAACATCATCACCGTGCCGCCCAACTTGTCGGGAATGGCGCGGAGGATGGCGTACCAAGGCAGGAAGTACCACTCGGGCACGATGTGCGAGGGCGTAACCAGCGCGTTGGCGGGGATGTAGTTATCCGGATGCCCCATGTAGTTCGGCATGAAAAACAGAAACACGGAGAACAGGATCAGGTAAACGCTGAAAGCAAACAGGTCTTTGATGGTTACATAGGGATGGAAGGGAACGCTGTCCTGCGGTCCTTTGATCTCGATGCCCAGCGGATTGTTCGAGCCGGTGATATGCAGGGCCGAAAGGTGCAGCAACACCACGCCGAGCAGCACAAACGGCATCAGGTAGTGGAGCGCAAAGAAGCGGTTGAGCGTTGGGTTGTCGACCGAGAAACCACCCCACAGCCAAGTCACGATCGGATCGCCGACCACGGGGAAGGCCGAGAACAGGTTGGTGATCACGGTGGCGGCCCAGAAGCTCATCTGGCCCCAGGGCAGCACGTAGCCGAGGAAGCCGGTGGCCATCATCAGCAGATAGATCAACACGCCCAAAATCCAGATCAGTTCGCGCGGCTTCTGGTAAGAGCCATAATAGAGCCCGCGGAAGATGTGGACATAAATCGCAAGGAAAAAGAATGCGCCGGCGTTCGCGTGCATATAGCGCAGCAGCCAACCATAGTTGACATCGCGCATGATGTGCTCGACCGAATCAAAGGCGAGAAGGGTGTTCGGGGTATATTGCATCGCGAGCATGATGCCGGTGGCAATCATAGTCATCAGAAGCAACATACCAATTGCCCCAAACGCCCACAAATAATTGACGTTCCGGGGCATCTGGAACTCAATGTATTCGTGGTGCATCAACGTGAAGATCGGCAACCGAGCGTCGATCCAGTTGATCAGGGGATTTTTGAATTTGGATGGATACAAGGCCATCTGTGATATCTCCTAACCTGACGGGCCGATCAGCCGATTTTGATGACCGTGTCTTTCAGGAATACGTAATTCGGCACGCCGAGGTTTTTGGGTGCGGGACCTTTGCGGATCCGCCCCGAGGTATCGTACTGGGAGCCGTGACACGGGCAGAACCAACCGCCAAACTCGCCAAGGTGGCCGCTGCTCTTGCCGTCGAAATTGGGCACGCAGCCGAGATGGGTGCAGATGCCGACCAGAATCAGCCATTCGGGCTTCTGGACGCGCGCGGAATCGGCCTGCGGGTCCTTCATGTCCTCTAGCTTGGCTTGTGCTGCTGCGGTGATCTCATCGGGGGTGCGGCGCCGAATGAACACCGGCTTGCCCTGCCAGGTCACGACGATTTGTTCGCCCGGTTTCACCGTGGTGATGTCGACCTCGATCGAGGCCAGCGCCAAGGTGTCAGCTGCCGGGTTCATGCTGTTGATGAACGGCCAGGCAACGGCGCCCAGACCGGCGGCCCCCACGGCGGTTGTTGCGATGTAAAGAAAATTACGGCGGGAGGCATCCCCTCCGCCGCCTCCGGGGGCAGCCCCCGCACCAGACGGATGCGCTATGGTCGACATCAGCTTTCTCTCTCCTTGACGATCCCAGCGCCGCTCACGCGGTGGCGGACGCGCGGACAAAAACTACGCGGACGGGCTTGCTTAGCAGACCCGCGACGTTTATGCCCCTCGCTGATTTGACAGTTAGTGGAAGAATTCCACCGCCGCAAACCCCACCCTAACGCGCCCCGCAGCCGGCAGCCGGACCCATTCGGGCCGCCTTCTAAATGAAGGCTGTCCTCATAGCAATTTCGTGACCCGGTTGCAGTGCGCACCTTGACGCAGCCCCCCCGGTTTCGTGTAGCCAAGAGCGGTCGCCACCCCAAGGGTTGGGGCTTGAGGGCGGCGATTGAGGGACCCGGCCATGCGTTTAGTGCTGTTTCAACCCGACATCCCCCAAAACACCGGGACCATGATGCGACTCGGGGCTTGCTTTGGGGTGGGGCTCGACCTGATCGAGCCGTGCGGCTTTGTCCTCGATGACCGCCGTCTGCGGCGCGCCGCCATGGATTACACCGAGTCGCTGGAATTCGTCCGGCATCGGAGCTGGCAGGCGTTCGTTGCGGCGCGCGGGCCGGGCCGGCTGGTGCTCCTGACCACCAGAGCGCGTTTGCCCTACACCGAGTTCGCGTTCCGGCCCGATGATCATGTGTTGGTTGGCCGTGAGAGCGCGGGCGTGCCCGAGTTTGTGGCCGATTCTGCCGATTCTTCGGTCATTATCCCGCTGTGCCCACCGGCTCGATCGCTCAATGTCGCGCTGGCGGCGGCGATTGTGCTGGGCGAGGCGTTACGCCAGACCGGCGGCTTGCCCGCGCCGCCAGCCTGACCTATAAAGACCCGGGTGGCGCCGGTGCTTCGCGATTTGCCATTCCGGACCCTCGATTCAAGAGTAAAGACCATGATACGCGCTGAACTGTTCCCGCCCATCGAGCCTTATCAGTCTGGGATGCTGCGGGTCGATGAGTCGCATATCATTTATTGGGAGCAGAGCGGCAACCCGGCCGGGGTGCCGGTGCTGTTTCTTCATGGCGGGCCGGGGGCGGGGGCCTCCCCCACTCATCGCCGCTTCTTCGACCCCGCCCATTATCGCATCGTGGTGATCGACCAGCGCGGTGCCGGGCGCTCCCGCCCGTTGGGCGAGACCCGGAACAACACCACCGAGTTGCTGATCGCCGATCTGGAGCGATTTCGCGGTATGCTGGAAATAGACCGCTGGCATGTCTTTGGCGGGTCCTGGGGCAGCACCCTCGCGCTGGCCTATGCCGAGAGCCACCCCGAGCGCTGTCTCAGTCTCATTCTGCGCGGCATATTTTTGATGCGCCAAAGCGAAATCGATTGGTTTCTCAGCGGCATGGGGACAATCTTCCCCGAACCTGCGGCGGTGTTTTTAAGCTTTTTGCCCGAGGCCGAGCGGGGCGACGTGCTGGAAGGCTATTGGCGCCGCCTCAACGACTCCGACCCTGCGGTGCGAATCACGGCGTCCCGGGCCTGGAGCGCTTATGAGGGCGCGTGCTCGTCGCTGTTGCCCAATCCGGAGTTGGTCTCCGCCGCCTCCGAGGACAGCCACGCCCTTGGCCTTGCGCGGATCGAGGCGCACTATTTCCGCGATAACTTGTTCCACCCGGATACCAAGCTGCTCGATGAGGTGCGCCGGGTCCGGCACATCCCGGCGGTGATCATCCAGGGGCGTTACGATATTGTGTGCCCGATCGCGACCGCAAATCGGCTGCACTGCGCGTGGCCCGAGGCCGATTACCGCATCATTCCCGATGCTGGCCACTCGGCGATGGAGCCGGGTATCCGTGCCGCGCTGGTGCAGGCAACGGAACAGTTTAAAAGCATTACGCCCTGAGGCGCCGGGGTTTTCAGGCGCGGTTTTTGTTAGCCTATCTCGCCTCCGCACCCATTCCCCTCCCGCGAGTGGCGGTGGAGGGGAATGGGCGACGGTGGTGTTGGGTGGTGGTTCAGCGCGACCGCGAAACGTCGCGCAGCACCGCCACTTCGGCGGCCCGCTCTTCCAGCCGAAACTTGACCACATCGGTGGAGCTGACCATGCCCTTCAACAGGCCATCTTCGAGCACCGGAACGTGGCGGACCCGGCGCAGCGCCATCAGTTCCATCACATCCTTGATGCTGGCGGTGGTTTTACAGGTCCGGACTTCGCGGGTCATAAAGTCTTCGACCTTGTAGGTCAGGCCCGAGGCGCCCTTATCGGCCACGGCGCGAATGATATCGCGCTCGGTGATGATTCCGGCGAGCTTGCCCGTGCGGTCGCGCACCACCAGTGAGCCAAACTTCCTTTCCCGCAACACCTTGGCCGCAGCCTCGATGGTCTCGGTCTCGACGATGGTAATCACATCGGCGCCTTTGGCGCGCAAGATTTCCGCGACGTACATTGTAGAGCAATCCTCCCCAGGGAATCGCCCGGACCGACCGTTCGCAGCCGGCCCGCAGCGAGTGAAATTTAAATCCATTCTGTCGTGGCGCAAAGCCCTAATTCACGCGGCCCGCCGACCGGAACTGGCGTTCGCTGCCAAAGTCTGGACCTTAACGTAGTCAACCTTACCTGTTACCAGCCGGGGCACCGCCGGCACCACCATGACGGTGCGCGGAATCAGGAGTTCCGACAGGCCAAGCCGGTGGGCGTGTTCGGTCAGCGCCGCCCGTCCGGCGTCGGTGCGCTCGGTCACCAACACCAGTTGCTCGCCCTTGCGCGGGTCGCGGGCGGCGATCACGGCGTGATGGCTGTCGGGCCAAAGGGAAATCACCAGCGCTTCGGAGGCCGACAAAGACACCATTTCCCCCGCCACCTTGGCAAAGCGCTTCAGCCGGCCAACCACCCGCGCAAAGCCGTGGCCGTCGACGGATACAATGTCGCCGGTATCGTGCCAGCCGCCGGGGGTGGGCTCCAGCACGCCGGGCGCTTCAGCTTTGAGGTATCCGATCATGATATTGGGGCCGGAAACCAGCAGCCGCCCGCCGCTGGTGATCCCGTCCACCGGTTCCAGGCGATGGCGGACGCCCGGCAAAAACCGCCCAACCGTGCCCGGTTCGGCAAACATCGGGGTGTTGACCGCCAGCACCGGCCCGGTTTCCGTGGCGCCGTAGCCTTCCAATATCCGCACGCCGAACCGGTCGGCCCACAACCGCCGCGTTTCTTCGCGCAGGGCCTCGGCGCCGGCAAAAATGTAGCGCACCGCCCGGAAATCATAGGGATGCGCGGTGCGGCCATAGGCGTTGAGAAAGGTGTCGGTGCCAAACATCATGGTGGCGTCGCAGCCGTAAGCCGCCTCGGGCACCAGCCGGTAGTGGACCGGCGAGGGATAAAGGAAGCACTTGAAGCCCGAAATCAACGGCAAGACCAAGCCGCCGGTCATGCCAAACGAATGGAAAACCGGCAGCGCATTGAACAGCACATCGGCGGGGGAAAAATCGACTCGAGCTTTGAGTTGGAGGCAGTTGGCCACAAGGTTCTGGTGGCTCAACACCACGCCCTTGGGCAGGTTTTCCGAGCCGGAGGTAAAAAGGATGAGCGCCGGGTCAGTGGGCTTTATTCCCAGCGCTTGGTGGCGCGCCCGGGCGGTGAACGTGCCCAGCAGTCCCCGCAGTTTGTCGCCCGTCGTGATGCTGGCGCGAATATCTTCAAGATAGAGGATGGTGGCGACTTGGGACAGCGCCGCGATCGAGGCTTCAAGGTGGGCGAGAGCAATGAAGCGCCGGGCCGTCACCACCGTTTTCAGGTTGGCGACGGCGCACGCATCGGCCAACTGAGACGGGCCGACGGTGAAATTCAGCATCGCCGGCACCCGACCGATGGCCTGAAGCGCGGTAAACAGTGCCACCGTGCCGACCGCATTGGGCATCAGCACCCCGATTGCCGCGCCTTGGGGCGCGACTCGGGCTAATTTGGGGCCAAGGACCGATGCCGCCACCATCAGCCGGTCGTAGCTGATCGGCTTGCCTTCAGGATCGTCGAACACCAGTTTGGCGCCGCCATGCCGGGTGCGGGCATCGAGCACCGCTTCAAAGAGGGTGCGGTGGGGATTGCCGGCGGCAAATGCCGCCTCGGTCATCAGATCGTAAAGCTGTTCACCTGCGAGTTGCCGGCGTTTTCGTCCCCGAACGCCAGCGGGCAGCTCGATGGTTTGCGCCGGAAGAATGGTAATGGTCACCTTGGGAAACCAGCGCCGCCGCTCCTTGCTGCCGAGCAGCGATTGGGGCGAATGCTGGGTTCCGTCGATCCAGACCGGCAGAATCGGCGAGCCTGTCCGGGCCGCAACCGCCGCCGGGCCGTCATAGACCTTCATTAACGCGCCGGTGACGCTGAGCCGGCCCTCGGGGAACATGACGCAGCGGCCACCGCGTTTCAGCGCCCGCACCACCGGCAGCATGGCGAGTGGGCTGCGCGGATCAACCTTAAAAGCGCAGACCAGCTTCAACCACGGCCGCATCCACCAGCAGCGTTCCATGTCGGCGGTAATGGCGAGGCTGGCTCTGCCGGGCAAAAAGGCGGCCAGGAGCGGCGCATCGAGCAAAGACAGGTGATTAACCACCACCACCGCCCGTTCCACCGCATGGTAATGTTCAAGCCCGCGCACCTCGACCCGGTAAAAGAGACGCAGCAGGGCTGCCAGTACCGCTTTGACGATCGACATTAACGGCGTCTGGGGGTCATTCTTTCGAGCGTTCGCCAAACCCGCCTCCCTTTCTTTGCCGCCGGCCGGGCCGGGTGTTCGCCATCTGGTGTCCACCATCTAAGCTCACCAGTGAAAGTCACCATGCCTAGTCCGGCAGAAAAAAAATAGCAAAACACGCGAGCGCGGGGCCGAGGGGCCGCGACCGGCGTTGACCGGCTCCCGGCACGCAGGCATTGTAATACTCGTCGGGCAGGTGCCGAAAGGGGCAGAATGTGGGAAACGATCGGCTGTTGACCGCGATCATGGACGCCAATGACCGTGTTCCCGACGTGACGTTTCTTGGTCTCGTTGGTCGCCCCGCTCACCCGATCACCATTTGTATGTGCGCTGATTACCTGATCCCGCTGACGCTCTACCAGGGCGGCGATTTGGATGAGGCCGTGACGGCGCTCACCAATGCCGTCGTTTCACTGGAAAACGCGCGGGTGGTATGATTTTTCGGGCGGGGCCTTCCGGTCTGGCTTGGTCCTGATCAATCGGCTTGCCGACGTTGTGATATTCTTGTTAGCTTAGGCTGTGTTGCGGGTGGCTTCCTCACTTACCGGAGCTGGCTGCCATTTGCCGAAGTGAGGTGCTCACCATGGCATATTTTCCCCGAGAGAGGCCCACGTCGATGTCCTTCCGCCTGTGTCTTGTCGTGCTTTTGGCTGCTTGCGCTTTGTTGGCGCGCAGCCCGGCATTTGCCGAGGTGATTCCGATCGATGATCCGGTGGCGGCGAAGATTTTTGCCGATGCCAAGGCCAAGGTCGGGTTCTGGAAATTGATTCATTTTTATGAATCCCAGAACGATCAGACCTATTGCGGGGTCGCCTCCGCCACCATCATTCTCAATTCGCTCGATATCGAGTCGCCTCCGGCGCCGGCGATTTATCCGTTCCGTAAGTTCGATCAGTCGAATTTCTTCACCGAAGCGGTGCTGGCCATCAAGCCGCCCAAGCTTGTTCACCTCAGCGGCCTCACGTTGGATGAGCTGGCCGGGATGATCCGGGCCTATGGGGTCACGGTCGATGTTCATCACGCCGCAGCGCCGATGGATCTCGATGGGTTCCGGGCGATTGCCTCGGCGGCGCTGGCCGATCCGAAGGCGCGGGTCGAGATCAATTATCATCGCAAGGTTTTGGGCCAGGACGGCGCCGGCCATCACTCGCCGCTCGCGGCCTACGATGCCGTCAGCGACCGCTTTTTGATCCTCGACGTTGCCCGCTACAAGTTGCCCCCGGTTTGGGCTCCCGCCGCCGATGTTTGGGCCTCCATGGCCACCGAAGACAGCGACGCCAAGGCCAATCGGGGCTTTCTGGTGATCCGGATCAAATAGTTAGGCGGGCCTAAAGGAAGCTGTAAGGGTCCACATCCACCTGCACCCGCACGCCGGGGGGCAGGGGGGTTGTGGCAAGCCAGTGCCGCAGCAAGGGTTGCAGGGTTACCGAGCGGGGGGCCTTGACCAGCAGGCGGCGGCGGTGGCGTCCTCTCAACAGGGCAAGGGGGGCCGGCGCCGGCCCCAGCACTTCAATCTCGCCTGAGCGCGGGGCGTTTCGGCCGAGGGCACGGGCGGCGCTCTCGACCTCCTCGATATTTTCACCCGAGACCACCAAGGCCGCGAGCCGGCCGAATGGCGGCAATTGTCCGTCGCGGCGCTCTTCGGCTTCAGCCGCGAGGAAGGCATCGCGATCGCCCGATGCCAGCGCTTGGATCACCGGATGCTCGGGCTGGAAGGATTGCAGCAGCACACGTCCCGGCCGGTCGGCCCGTCCGGCGCGGCCGGAAACTTGGTGGAGCAACTGATAGGTTCGCTCGGCGGCGCGCAAATCGCCGCCCCCCAGCCCAAGGTCGGCATCGACCACCCCGACCAGGGTCAACATCGGAAAGTGATGGCCTTTGGCCATCACTTGCGTGCCGATCAACAAATCGAGTTCGTGGGCCGTGACCTTGCGCACCAGCTCGTCGATGGCGTTGGGGCCGGTGAGTGTGTCGGAGGCCATCACCGCCGTGCGGGCATTGGGGAAGAGTTCGGCGATTTCCTCCGCGATGCGCTCCACCCCGGGGCCGCAGGCGGCGAAGCTTTCGGGCTTCTCGCACTGGGGGCACTGCTCGGGCGGGGGCAGAGTGTGGCCGCAATGGTGGCAGAGCAGGCGCGCCGTGGCCCGATGCTCAACCAGCCACGCCGAACAATTTGGGCATTGCAGGCGAAAGCCGCAGCTTCGGCAGAGCGTGAGCGGGGCGTAGCCGCGCCGGTTCAAAAACACCATCGCCTGTTCGCCGGCTTCAAGCGTTTCCGTTAACGCCTTGCGCAGGGGCGGCGCCAGCCACCGCCGGGGGCGCTCGACCTTTTGCGCCCGCATGTCGATGATCTCGATCACGGGCAAGGTGGCGCCGCCGTGACGCGAGGGCAAATGCTGGAGCGTGTACCGCCCGGACTCGACGTTGATCATGGTTTCCAGCGAGGGCGTTGCCGAGACCAGCGCGATCGGAATGCTACCCAGCCAGGCCCGCGCAACCGCCATGTCGCGGGCTTGATAAACCACCACCTCGTCTTGTTTGAATGCCGGGTCGTGCTCTTCGTCGACCACGATCAACCCCAAATCGGCGTAGGGCAAAAATAGCGCCGAGCGCGCCCCGACCACAATGCGGGCGCGGCCTTTCGCCACCGCCCGCCATGTGGCCCGGCGCAGCCCTGGCGATAGTTCCGAATGCCACAGCCCGGGGGCGGCGCCAAAGCGGCGTTTGAAGCGCTCTAACCATTGGGTGCTGAGGGCAATTTCCGGCAGCAAAACCGCGACTTGCCGGCCCGACGCGATACAGGCCGCGATCGCTTCAAAATAAACCTCGGTTTTGCCGGAACCGGTCACGCCATCGATCACCGTGACGCTGTATTTTCCGGCGCTGAGCGCGGTGGTGAGCGCCTTTGCTGCGGCCGTCTGGTCGTCGGATAGGGTGGGGCCGGGGCGGAGGTAATCGGGTTGCGGCAAGTCCGGCTCCAGCGGCACCGCCAGCGTTTCCAGAAGTCCGCCATCGAGCAGGCCATGGATCACCGCCGGGCCGCACTCGGCAGCGGCGGCCAAGTCGGCAAGGGTGCGGGGCTCGCCTTCAGCCGCGATGGCGAGCACCCGCCCGCGGGTTGCGGTCATTTTGAAGCCGGCCACCGGGGCGGCGCCGGTGAGGCGGCAAACGACGGCCGGTCGGGGCGGCTCCAGCGCCCCTGGCACGCTGAGGGCCATTTTGAGCACCGCGCCCGGCAGCGCCAGGGTATAGGCCGCGAGCCAATCAATAAACCGCCGGGTCACCTCGCTCATGGGCGGCACGTCGAAGCGCCGGGCCACCGGCTTGAGGCGGGCAAAGTCGAAGGTGCCCGAGCCAGCGCTCCAGACCACCCCGGCGACCCGGCGCGGCCCCAACGGCACCTCGACATAATCGCCGGCGGCAAGGCTCATGTCATCGGGCACCCGGTAGTCGTAGGGGCCGGTGAGGGGCAATGGCAACAACACGCCAACCCGCCGGCCGGGTGCCTCGGCGGCGGGCCGGGTTGGTGCCTCGGCGGCGGGCCGGGTGGGGAAACTGGCGTTGTCGGTGGTCATCGGCTAAACTGCGCCTGTTTGCCGCGTGGGGACGCGGCTTGGGCCACGCTTGGCATCATCATCGATAAGGACCAGAGTTTCATGAAATTCTTCGTCGACACCGCTGACCTCAACGACATTAAAGACCTCGCCGCCACCGGCCTGTTGGATGGTGTTACCACCAATCCGTCGCTGATCGCCAAGTCTGGTCGTAATTTCCTCGATCTGGTTGCCGAAATTTGTGACGTGGTTGATGGTCCGGTCAGTGCCGAAGTCGCCGCCACCGATTTTGAGACCATGATGAAGGAAGGGCGCAAGCTCGCCAAGATTTCACCCCGAATCGCGGTTAAGGTGCCGCTGACTCCGGCTGGCCTCAAGGTCTGCAAGGCGTTGTCTTCGGACGAGATCATGGTCAACGTCACTCTTTGCTTCTCGGCGGCCCAGGCGATTTTGGCGGCCAAGGCCGGCGCCACCTTCGTTTCACCGTTCGTGGGGCGGCTCGATGATGTTGGCACCAACGGCATGGGGCTGATCGCCGATATCTGCCAGATTTACAAGCAATATCCCGCCTTTAAGACCGAGGTGCTGGTGGCGTCGGTGCGTCATCCGATCCACGTGGTCGATGCGGCCAAGCTTGGTGCTCATGTTGCAACAATGCCACCCAGTGTGATCCGTTTGCTGTTCGGCCATCCGCTAACGGACAAGGGGCTGGCGCAATTCGTCGCTGACTGGCAAAAGACTGGTCAGACAATTTTGGGCTGACGATTCATTGGGTTGCGGGGTGGTCTTAAAGCGCGGTGCTAAGGTGATGTGGTGCAGCGCTCCTCCCCCCTCTCAAAAATCGCTTGCCCGTGCCCGGCCGGTCCGGATAGCAGCAGGCGGATGACATGAGGAAAATGGGTCGCGAGCAGGGGGCCAATCAACGGGTTGGCGGCGCTCTCAATGCCGGAGAAGTCGTTGCATATCTGCGGGACAATCCTGATTTTCTGATCCGAAACGCTGATATTGTGCAGCACTTGACGCCGCCCCTGACCCGGCGCGGCGATACCAACATCGCCGATCTCCAGTACTATATGATCGAGCGCCTTCAGGCCGAGATGGGCCGGCTGCGTGCAGAGCAGCAAGAGTTGTTGGCTGTCTCCCGGGGCAATTTGAATAACCAGAACCGTATCCACGCGGCGGCGTTGTTCCTGCTTGATGCACAAAGCTTTGAGCAACTCATCCAGACCATAACCACCGATCTTGCGGTCCTGCTTGATTTGGATGTGGCCTGCTTAATCGTTGAGTCCGGCGCCCGCGACTTGCCTCGCAATGAAACCGCCGGGGTGCGGGTGGTGAAAGCCGGTGCCATCGATGGCTGGCTCGGTCGCCGCGAAATCGTGCTGGCCAATAACCTTTATGGCGACCCCAACATTTTTGGTGGCGCTGCCGGCTTGGTCCGCGCACAAGCGCTTATCCGGCTTCACATCAGCACCGAAACTTCGCCCGGAATGCTGGCGTTCGGCTCACGCAATTCCGAGATGTTCCACCAAGGCCAGGGGACCGAGTTGCTCAGCTTCCTTGCCCGGGTGGTGGAGCGTTGCATTCGCAGTTGGCTCGATCTGCCAGCCTGAGTGTCGCGGTGAGTGTGGGGGCCGCCATGCCGGGCTTGCGCTGCCGGCCTGGCGATCGCCCGGTGTGGGTTTAGACCTTCAGCGCGGTGCGGGTTGCCGTGTCGGCAACGCCACTATCGGCAAGGGCGGCGTTGGTCTTTTGATAGTTCCAGACCGCGAGCATGGTGCCGGAGCCAAAATCGCCATCGGCGCCGATCTTGAGCGCTTTTTGCAGGGCCGCGATGGGGGACGCTTTGTCGCTTTTATCGCCCTTGAT
>CAIZDL010000059.1 GCA_903931735.1 uncultured Rhodospirillales bacterium | reverse complement strand
GTTGCTCAACATCCATCAACTTCGGGGCAGATGCATTCATCCCAGATCGCCATTTCCAACGCATTGCTGGCCAGACCAGCAACTTTCTATAAAATACTATACCTAGTGGGTGTCTGCGTCAACCGGATAGGCAGGGAAGAAAAATCTGCCTCAGAGGGTCTGCATCGGTCCTCCGGGATACAGATGGCAACGCTGTCGGTGCGATTGAAACAATTTTTGATATAACTGAACGTCGCCAAATGATTGATGACCTCCGAGAGGCTAGAGATGCCGCCGAACGCGCCAGCCATGCCAAATCAGTCTTTCTGGCCACCATGAGCCATGAACTTCGCACCCCCCTGAATTCAATTATCAGTTTTACCGAATTCGTCTCCGAACACGCTTTTGGCCCAATCGGTGATAGCCAATATGTTGAACATGCGGAATATGCAAACCAGAGCGCTACCCATTTACTTGATATAATCAATGGAATGCTTGATTTGACGAAAATTGAAGCGGGAATGATGAAGGTTGAACAGGTTCGGGTCGCCGTCCTGCCTGCGGTCGTGAGAAGCATCAGAATGGTTCACGATTTCGCTGAAAAAGTTGGCATTTCAATAAAATCTGCCATTCCCTCAAATATTCCCGATCTCTGGGCAGACGAACGGGCTCTCCGTCAAATTTTGATTAACATCATTGGCAACGCCATCAAATTCAATCGTACCGGTGGAAGCATACTTATTACCGCTCTTGAGGCGGGCGAATTCATCGATATCGTCGTGGCGGATACCGGGGAGGGTATTGCCGATGATGATATTTCCCGGGTTCGAAAGCCATTTGAACAAATCGATAATAAATATAGTCGCGCCCAAGGGGGAACCGGGTTAGGCCTTCCTATCGTCGAAGGCCTAATAACACTCCATGGCGGCGCGCTTGATATCGCGAGCGAGGTTGGAAAGGGAACCGCAATTACTGTCCGTTTGCCAATTTGGCAAGCCCCGACGATCAAGTCTTCGCAATAAGCGACATCGACCTACGACACAGTGATCTATCATACCAATGGGGTGTCGAATCGCAACCGCACGGCCGCGCCTGGTTATGCCCGCTTCACTTGACGCGATGGTTGGCTTGATCTGGTCGGCTACGCCTTCGATACCGGCTCCCAATCATGGCAGCGCCAACGCCCCGCCCACAACAAAATTCCGGAATACGCCGACGATTATTACCCGGATTATCCCGATACACAGCCGCATTTATCCGCAACTATGCCCGGACAAGCTCTTAGATAAGCCCTGCCATACGAGCGCTGGTAGTTTGCCCGATAAGGCACGTATACTCAAAAAGACGGCGCCTCACGCCGATGCCGGCGGGAATATTTATAAAAATGCCAAAAATGCCAAAAATGTCAAAAATATCGCAGAAAAAACACCACACTCCGACCCGGGCCCCCTTCCCGACCAAGGAAGCCGTGTTGGCGTTCATCCGCGAAAGCCCAACCCCGGTGGGGAAACGCGAAATCGCCCGCGCCTTTCAGCTCCACGGCGACGCCCGCATCGCTCTCAAGCTGCTTTTAAAAGAGCTGGAAACCGCCGGCTCCCTTGAGCGCGGTCATGGACGGCGCCTCGGGCCGCCGGCGATGCTACCCGAAGTCGCCGTGCTCGATGTTGTGGCCATCGACGGCGACGGTGAAACTCTGGCCCAACCGGCCAATCCCCGGCCCACCGATTCCAACGACGAGACCCGGCCGCAGCCAAAAATTTTCATGCGGCCGGAAGGCAGCGGCCACCCCTCGCTTTCCGTTGGCGACCGGGTGCTGGCGGGGCTGCGCCGGCTCGACGATGGCACCTATGAAGGCCGCACCATCCGTCGGCTGGAAGGCGGCGGACCCGAGCGGGTGCTGGGGGTGTACCGAAACGGGCCGGAAGGGGGCCGCATCGTCTGCACCGATCGCCGGGCCAAAGACGAACTCGCCGTGACCGTCGCCAACGCCAACGGCGCCGCCCCGGGCGACTTGGTAATGGTCGAACTGCTGCCCGCGCGCCGAGCGGGTTTGCGGCAAGCGAAAATCGTCGAACGGCTGGGCCGCAGCGAAGAGCCGCGTACGATCAGCCTGATTGCGATCCACACCGCCGGCCTGCCGCTGACCTTTCCCGCCGCCGCCCTCGACGAGATCACGCGCGCACAAGCGCCCGACCTTAGCGGACGAACCGACCTTCGCAGCCTGCCGCTGGTGACCATCGACGGCGCCGACGCCCGCGACTTCGACGACGCGGTGTTTGCCGAAGCCGACCCCGATCCCGGCAACCCCGGCGGCTGGCATCTGGTGGTGGCCATCGCCGACGTCGCCTATTACGTCCGCCCCGGCTCCGCCCTCGACCGCGCCGCCCTCGATCGTGGCAACTCAACTTATTTCCCCGACCGGGTGGTGCCGATGCTGCCCGAAGGGTTGTCGAACGATCTCTGCTCGCTCAAGCCCGACCAAGACCGGCCCTGCCTCGCCGTCCATATGTGGGTCGACCACGAAGGCACCAAACGCCGCCACCGCTTCGAGCGCGGACTGATGCGCTCGCAGGCGCGGCTCACCTATGAACAGGTCCAAGCCGCCGCCGATGGCTACCTCCCCGCCGATGAGTCTCTCGCGACCGACAGCGCCGCCAATCCGGCAGGAGCGCTCCACAGGCCGGTGATCGCCCCGCTCTACGCCGCGTTTCGCGCGTTATTGGCGGCGCGGGAGCGGCGCGGCACCCTCGAGCTGGACCTGCCCGAAAAGCAAATCAAACTCTCGCCCGACGGCATGGTTGCCGAGATTATCGAGCGGCCGCGCTACGACAGTCATCGGCTGATCGAAGAATTCATGATTGCCGCCAACGTCGCCGCCGCCGAGACCCTGGAGAGCGCCAGCAGCCCGTTGCTTTACCGCATCCACGACCGGCCGAGCCTGGACAAACTGGAAAATCTGCGCGAATTTCTGGCCAGCCTTGGCCTTCGGCTGGCCCGCGGGCACGGAACCTTGCCCATTCACTTTACCCAAATCCTGAAGCTCGCCTCCGATCTCCCCGACAAGATCGCGGTGAACGAAATGATTTTGCGCAGCCAGGCCCAGGCGGAATACAACCCCGAAAACATCGGCCATTTCGGCTTGGCGCTGCCACGCTATGCTCATTTCACCTCGCCAATCCGCCGCTACGCCGATTTGATCGTCCATCGCGCCCTGGTCCGGGCCTTAGGTCTCGGAAACGACGGCATCGACGACGCCAGCCTCGCCCGCCTTACCGAAATCGGGACTCACATCTCCAAAACCGAGCGCCGCTCGGCTGCCGCGGAACGGGGCGCCGTCGATCGCTACACCGCCTCGTTCCTCGCCGACCGGGTTGGGGCGATTTTCGCCGGGCGCATCTGCGGCGTCACCCGCTTCGGCCTCTTTGTCAAGCTCGACCACACCGGGGCCGATGGCCTGATCCCGATCCGCACCCTGCCCCAAGATTATTACGAACACGACGAGCGCCTTCACGCTCTGGTCGGGCGGCGCACCGGCACGACCTTCCGGCTGGGCGACGCGGTGCAGATAAAATTGGTCGAAGCCGACGCGCTCACCGCCAGCACCCTGTTCGCCCTGCACGAGGTGGGAAAAGACGCTTCCAGCGGCGCCGTGGACACCAACCCGCGCCCCCGGCAGAACGCTCGCCATGGCAGAGACGCCACAGGTAGCCATAAAACCATTAAGAAGCACAAACGACGCTGAGACAAAACCCCGTTTCCATGTGACAATGGTTCTTAACAACCGCATGAGCGCTCTTAACGACGCCGCTGGACTGCATCGGAAACAGGAACCGCTCGGGTGATGAGCGGGCCGAAAAACGGGCAAGAGGCGCAAAATTTGGGGCGCGGTATCGGAAATCTGGTCTGAAATCAGCGATCGTTAGCGATTTCAAAACAACGGGCTTGGCGGTTCATGGGCAAGGTCATTCGCAGCTACACCATTCGGGCATGGACGGTGATCGCCGCCACAGCTCTGCTGGTTGTTGGCGGCTGCGCCGCCGATCAGGTGACGACGGCATCGGCCGCTCCGGCTGCGCTTTCCGAGCAGGTTTTGTCGGTCGGCCTGAGCCGTATCGCCGAGATTTACCTCCAACCGATTGATCTGGCAAAGCTTTGCGTCGATGGCCTGACCGGGCTGCGCACCCTCGACCCAATGCTGAAAATTGAAAACGAGACGGGATCGATCTCCATCAGCCGGGGCAGCCGCAGAGTTACCGAGTTTGCGACGCCCGCCGGCGACGAGCCAAACGCTTGGGCCACCCTAACCACCCGTGCGGTGGAGCGGACCCGCCAATTTTCGCCCCAGCTTTACGAGGCGAGTGTTGATCAGATCTACCAGGCCGTGTTCGATGGCCTGCTCTCGCACCTCGATTCCTATTCCCGCTACACCGGCCCCCAGCGCGCCAACAACGAACGGGCGATCCGGGAAGGCTATGGCGGCATTGGCATCGCGCTTGACCAGCGGAACGACCGTTTCGTGATCCGCGAAGTCAGCTTTGACGGCCCCGCCGACCGGTCGGGCATCGTTGTCGGCGAAATGGTCGACGCCATCGACGGCCTCACCACCTACTCGATGTCCATGACGGAAGTGCGCGATGCCCTGCGCGGCGCCCCCGGCAGCGTTGTCCACCTGACCGTGACCCCGCCCCGGGGCGGCCCCACCTCGGGGCGCTTGGTTTCCCTTCACCGGGAGCGGGTGATTGGCAACTCGGTCCAGGCGAGAGTTGAAGACGGGTTCGCCATTATCAAGGTCGAGCGCTTCAACGCCGCCACCGCAACCAACCTCCGCGATGTCGTGGACCTCACCATGGCCCGGCTGGGCCGGGGTGCCAAGGGCATGGTGCTCGACCTGCGCGGCAATCCGGGCGGGCTGCTCGACCAGGCGGTCGCCGTGGCGGATCTCTTTATCCGCCGGGGCCGGGTGGTTTCAACCGCCGGTCGCCACCCCGATAGCTGGCAGCGCTTCGACGCTATTGGCGAAGATATCCTCCATGATCGGCCGTTGGTGGTGTTGATCGACGGCCGCTCGGCCTCCGCTGCGGAAATCGTCGCCGCCGCGCTTCAAGACAGCGGCCGGGCGGTGGTGGTTGGTGCGTCCTCCTTTGGCAAGGGCAGCGTCCAAACCGTGACCCGCCTGCCCAACGATGGCGAATTGTTTCTAACATGGTCGCGCATTTACGCGCCCTCGGGCTACACTCTGCATCGTCAGGGCGTGCAGCCTACCGTTTGCACCAGCCGCGACGACACCAACCCCGACATGGTATTGGCCCCGTTGCGGACCGGCCAGACCGAATCCCCCGGCGTCATCGCCCGTTGGCGCGCCGCCGCCCCCGACGACGAAAGCGCGCTCGCCCATCTGCGGCAAGCCTGCCCCTGGAAAGCCCACGAAGCCGAGTTGGACGTGCGGATCGCCGAACGGCTCCTGGCCGAGCCCGTTCTTTACCACAGCGCCCAAGCCCTTTCCGTCACCGCCGTGGCGGAACGCTAAGCGGGCGACTAAATTCCGGGTTTCCAAAGGCCCCCGGCCTTTGGAAACCGTTTAGCCGTTACTCTGCCGGCCCGGCGGGCGGGCGGCCATCCCGGTTCACCCGCACCTGCTGCGGGGTCAGCCCATGATAAACGGTGACGTTATAGGTGACGGTCTCCGGCGTTCGGGCAGCAGAGGCCGCACGCTCGCCAAGAGCGGCACTGATATCGGTGGAGGAGGTAAAGCCCCGTTGTCGAACAGTATTGGACTCGCCACCAAACGCGCTCCGCAACGATAACGAGATGCTCCCCATGACCCGGCCAAGGGAGATCGCCTCGGCCTGCACCGCATCAACCGCCAGGGTTACGGTCTTACCAACTTTGGGTGCCGCCTTGTCGTCATGGCGAATTTCCTGGTCGATCGCGACCACCCTCAAGTCCCGGGCGATAACTTCGCTCACATAGCGTTTGCCCATCACAACGCCGCCCTTGCCGTCATCCTCGCGCGAGGCGACTTCGTGGGTGAGGAGAACGTCAACCCGGTCGCCAGGCAAAATAAGCCCGGAAACGCCGGATGCCTCATCGACCTTCACCGTCACCGCTCGGCCGCCCTCGGCCAGGGTCGCCGCAAGAAAGCTGCCATCCCGCTTGAGCACCAACTTTTCTTCGGTCAGCGGCTCGCCAACGAAAAGCGGCTGACGAGCGGCGGCGCCGGTAAACTTATCGATCGCGTCCGGCCGGGCCTTGCGGGTGATATAACGCGCGTTGACCCCCTCTTCGGGCCACATCTGCCAGCGCAGATTGCCCGATGAAAGAACGCCGGCGATTTGAACGGCATCCCGCACCACCAAAACCTCAACGCCGGGAGCAACCACCACTTTGGGCTGTAACGCCGCCTTCATGGCCACCAATTCTTCACGCTGACTGGAAAGGTAAATTTTAACCGCCCAACCGGCAGCAGCAGCCAGCAGCAACGAAAAGCCGATGAGAATCACCCGGATCATAGCCAGCTCTCCAACTTCCCGGGCTCAAGTTCCGGACCCATCCCGAGCAAAGCCCGGTTCCATAGCAGCTCAGCCCATAACGGTGATCACCGCCGGGCGCAACATCACAAGACCGCCAATGCCAAGGGCGACACCATAAGGAAGCCCCTCGTCGGCCTGATGAAGGCGCGCCAGCCAAGGACGCGCCGCCAAACACTCGGGTAAACGAAACCGGCGGAACACCAACACCACCAGGGCCAGACCGCCACCGATAATCGTGACCCATAAAATGTAGCCAAACAACACCGGCCCGCTCAGCCACAGCGCGGTGGCGGCCAGGAACTTCACATCGCCCCCGCCCCATTGCCCAAGCGCGAACATCACAACGCCAAACGCAAATGCGCCAAGCGCGCCAAGCACATGGGTGCCCAAGCCGCCCCACCCCTGCCCGGCCAGCAAGGCAGCACTTCCGACCAAAACCAGCATCAAGGAGAGCGTATCGGGAATTTCGTAGGTGGCGATATCCCAAACCACAACCACCACCATGGCCCCGCCAAAAACCACCGTCAGCGCCAAGGCGACGACATCCGCCGTGATCATGGGAGCCCCTTCCAAAACAAAAACCATCCTCCCGATCCCCGACGTTATCCCCGGGGATCGGGATTGGATGGCTCGTCAGCACTCTCGGCCAAAACCGATTAGTGCGTGTTCAGAGCGGCGCCGATCCGGCCAAAGAGGGCGGTGAGATCGCCACCAACCGCAGTGATGCCACCCAGGATAACGACGGCGATGCCAGCGGCAATCAGGCCGTACTCGATGGCGGTGGCGCCACGCTTGCAATTCAGGGCCGCGCCAATGTAGGTGGCAACTTCACGGGTGCACGTAAGCATGTAAGTTCTCCTCGTTGGGTGTTTGAGAGTGTTGGACTAAACTTTTTAACGAAAACCGTATTCGATGGACGTTTTTTATCCGCTCTGGACGTTGTGTCCTTCGATGTTTGGAGCATGCCATCGTCAGCAGCTTCCCACAGTGACTATCATCACACTCCGCTTTGAAATTTTCCAGGGCGAAAATTTCGAGCCGACGCGGGCCGACAAGGACAAAAGGTCGCGCCGTTCCCATGATTGAAGCAAGAGCTGTTATGCCACGCAAGCATATCTTGGGCAACGTTTTCGCTGCCTATTCGCCGAGATTCGTGATCTCGACCCGGCGGTTTTCCGGGGCCGCCGGCTTGATTTTATTGAGAAGCTCGGTGGCCCCCCGCCCGTCCACCTCAAAGCGGTCGGCGTTCATGCCGGCGTGTTTCACCAGAAAATCCCGCACCGCCGATGCCCGCTGACGGGACAGCTCCAGATTAACCCCGGCGGGGCCAACGCCATCGGTGTGCCCCACAATGCGAAAGCGCACTCTTACCGCCTCGGGACCGGCCAAAATGCGGCCGATCCGCTCCAGCAATAGCTGGGACTCCGGGGTTAGCCGCGCCGACGCAAACTCGAAACCGATTTGGAAGGCCGCCGTGAAGGGGCGTGGCGGCGGCGGTGGCGGCGCCACAACCGGCACCGGCTCAGACACCGCAACGGGTGCCACCGCAACCGCTTTGGGCGCGGGCCTGCTTTGCGCCAACGATGCGCAGCCCGTTTTGGCGATCCCCAGCGCCGCCGAAATCTCGCACTCCCCCGGATTGCGCCCAAGCTGAAGCGCCTCTTGCCACAGGGCCGGCGCCACCACGCCAATCGCCACCAAGCCGACCAGAGCACTCAATTTTGCAGCACACATCCCTCGCTCCCCGGTTCGGCTCCCACCATCATTATGGAAGCGATTCAAAAGAAGGTCAAACCCGCGCACGGCTTCGCTTGACGCCGCGCCGCCGAGGTCATATCTCGACCATTCTAATGATGATAGCCCGATGACGACGGCCCGATGACGACGGCCCGAAGGCGGTTTTTTCAGCGGCGGACAAACACATGGCTCACCTTCCCCTGATCATAGCTCCCGATCCCCGACTAAAGAAGCGGTCGGTGCCGGTCACCGAAGTGGACGCGCGGATCAACCGCCTGATGGACGACATGCTGGAAACCATGTACGCCGCCAACGGCATCGGACTGGCCGCGCCCCAGGTGGGCCAATTGTTGCGGGTGATCGTGATCGACGTCTCCGACAAAGACGCGCCGCCCGAACCCATGGGGCTCGCCAATCCCGAATTGGTCTGGGCCGATGAGGAACAGATCCTTTACAATGAAGGGTGCCTGTCGCTCCCCGAGCAATATGCCGATGTGGTCCGCCCCAAAGCGGTAAGAGTACGCTATCTCGACCGCGATAACCAACTGCGAGAAATCGCCGGAACCAATCTCTTGGCCACCGTTCTTCAGCACGAAATCGATCATCTGGAGGGGACGCTGTTTGTCGACCGTATCTCTCTCCTGAAGCGCAACATCATTTTGCGCCGACTCCAAAAGCTCAAAAAGGCGGGCGAATATGACTGACACACCGTTTCGTCTCGCTTTCATGGGCACCCCCGACTTCGCGGTGCCCTCGCTTCAGGCGCTGATCGACGCCGGCCACGAGATCGCCTGCGTTTACTGCCAGCCACCGCGTCCGGCCGGGCGCGGCCACCAGCTTCAGCGCGCCCCGGTTCACCTCCTGGCCGATCGCCTCGGCCTGCCGGTGCGGACCCCGGCCAGCCTGCGCACGCCGGAGGCCCAAGCCGAGTTCGCGGCGCTCGGCCTTGATGTCGCGGTGGTCGCGGCCTATGGGCTGATTTTGCCGGTGGCGGTGTTGGAGGCGCCCCGGCTCGGCTGCATCAACGTCCATGGCTCGTTACTGCCGCGATGGCGGGGCGCGGCGCCGATTCACCGCGCGCTGCTGGCCGGCGACTCCGAGACCGGAATCACCATTATGCAGGTTGAGGCCGGGCTTGATACCGGACCGATGCTCCTCAAGGAAGCGGTGCCGATTACCGCCACCACCACCGCCGCCGGGCTTCACGACACCCTTGCCGCACTGGGCGCCCGCATGGTGGTGGACGCGCTTTCGAGCCTGGGCGCCGGAAACCTCACCGCCGAGCCCCAACCCGCCGACGGCGTGACCTATGCCGCCAAGCTCCACCGAGAAGAGGGGGCGCTCGACTGGAGCCGCCCCGCGCCTGAGTTGGAACTGCGGGTCCGCGCACTCAACCCCTGGCCGGGCGTCTGGTTTCAATCAGGCGAGGAGCGGGTCAAGGTGCTGGCGGCCCAAGTGGTTCCGGGCGCCGCCGCCCCCGGAACCCTGCTGGACAACGACTTTACCGTTGCCTGCGGAGAAGGCGCGCTGCGCCTAACCCGGGTTCAGCGCCAAGGCCGGGCGGTGGTCTGCGGCGCCGCCTTCCTGCGCGGCCTCCACCGACCATGGACAGCAACGCCCACCAACCAATGACCCGCTGGAAACTTACCCTCGAATATGACGGCAGGCCCTTTGTCGGCTGGCAGCGCCAGACCAACGGGCAGTCGGTGCAACAAGTGCTGGAAGAGGCGATTGCCAAATTTTCCGGCGAAACGGTGTGCGTCCATGGCTCCGGGCGCACCGACTCGGGGGTTCACGCCCTGGCCCAAGTGGCCCATTTCGATATGCAACGGCCCGCCAATGCCGAAACCGTGTTCGGCGCCCTAACCTTCTACACCCGGCCCTGGCCGGTGGCGATTCTGGGTGTCGAGGCCGTGGCGGCGGATTTCCATGCCCGTTTTTCCGCGACCGGGCGCAGCTACCGCTACCGCATCGTCAACCGCCGGCCACCGCTGACCCTCGACGCCGGCCGTGCTTGGCACATCATGCACCCGCTCGACGACGACGCCATGGGCCGCGCCGCGCAAATCCTGGTCGGGCGTCACGATTTCACCAGCTTTCGGGCCAGCATGTGTCAAGCCCCGTCGCCGGTCAAAACCCTGGACCGGCTGGACGTCCGTCGCATTGGAGCGGAAATCGAGATTAGCGCCGCCGCCCGCTCATTCCTGCATCACCAGATCCGCAATATCGTCGGCACGCTGGAACTGGTCGGCTGCGGCAAATGGAGCGTCGATCAAGTGCGCGTGGCCCTTGAAGCCCGCGACCGCCGCCACGGCGGCCCAACCGCACCGCCGGACGGCCTCTATTTCATCAGCGCCAGCTACGATACGAGTTCAGCCTGTTAGGCAAACCACACCGGGCACAGCCGAACCCCCGACCAATCGAGAATTCGGCGCCCGGATACCCCCACAAAAAGCAGGGTGATTATTGGAACGGCCAATAATGCTTTTCGTACCAATAATTGCCACCAACGGCGCCAATCACCGAGCCCGCCAGGGTGACGATGCCACGCTCGACAAACGTCTCAACCAAAACAGTGCCCAGGACCGCGCCGCCCATGATCGCCACCGCCTGCTGGAGCGACATATTTTCAACGTCGTGCATACTAGATGGGAACGACGCCAGAATAACCTGCGCCCCGCCTGGGCCGGTCATCCCCGCTGGCAACGTCTGCGCCTGAGACAGAGTGGGCACCGCGAACAGGCCAACCAACAAAGCAATAACAGGAACCAATTTCCGCATGGCGGAACCTCCAATACGAGGGAAAAGGCGAAACGAACTCGGCACGCGGCCGCCGCCACTATAGCATACTATCGGCGGCACCGGAAATAAACATAGACAACGCCATATCGAAAATCACCAACCCCGCTGCGGTGAAACTCGATACCCCAAGCGCGGTTTGCGTCACAAACCATTGATAGGCAAGCACCGCGATCGTCGCCGCGAACACCAGCGCCTCGCCCATTGCGGGCACAAAAACGCCGCTCTCACTAATTGCGATTGCAGGCAGATAGATTAGCATCTGCAAAACAGAAGTCCAGTTATAGGCCGAAATAAACGCGGGATAACGGTCGCTGCAATCGAGCATCCGCGACAGGTCATCCATAATCAGCGGATAGGCGGCCCAACTGATCACATAGGCGATACTCTCGACCACCAGAAAATTGGAAAGAGAAGCATTGGCCGCATCGTCGCCGAGCCGAAACAGCATCAAAACCAAATAAGCCGGCGCCAGAATCACCGCCGCCGAGAACGACCGGAGCGCGCCCAAAGCGGTGCGGTCGAGAAAATCCATTCCTTTGGCGTCAAAATGGGCGAGGCGGTAGGCGCCATAGAGCGAAGATACCACGTCACGCAAAGGCACCATCGGTTCAAACTCCCCCGCCGGCAAAAACAGTGTCGGCGAGCAGGGCGCGATAAATCAGGGTAAGACGGTCGAGATCGGCGAGCGGCACGCTCTCATCGACCTTGTGCATGGTCTGCCCCACGAGGCCAAACTCGACCACCGGGCAGATCTCCTTGATGAAACGGGCATCCGAGGTGCCGCCCCCGGTGTTAAACCCAGGCTCGCGCCCAGTGGCACGGGTGATGGCGCCTTTGATCTTTTCGGTCAACGCCCCGGGCTCGGTGACAAAGGCCTCCCCGGAAAGGCTGAGTTCCAACCGATAGGCCCCGCCGCCCACGGCATCGAAGCGCTTGCGCAACCACCCCTCCAACCGCTCGGCGGTATGAAGGGTGTTAAACCGGATGTTGAACCGTGCGGTGGCCTCGGCTGGGATAACATTGGGCACCGGGTTGCCGGTGTCGATGGAGGTCACCACCAACGACGATGGCGGAAAATGCGGCGTGCCCTCATCAAGCAGCACATCGATCAACGAATCCAGCATTCGCACCAGCCGGGGTAGCGGGTTATCGGCCCGCTCGGGGTAGGCGACGTGGCCTTGTGTGCCCAAGACCGTCAACGTACCGTTGAGACTGCCGCGCCGGCCAATTTTAACGACATCGCCCAGTTCATGAACGCATGTCGGCTCGCCCACCACGCAAAAATCCGGCGTTTGCCCGTGCTCAATCAACCAAGGCAGCACCGCCTTGGTGCCATTGGCGGCATCGCCCTCTTCATCGCCGGTGATCAAGAGGCTGATCGACCCCGAAGGCTGGCCGACCTGCGCAACCAACCCCGCCACCGCCGCCACGAAAGCGGCAATCGCGCCCTTCATATCGACAGCGCCGCGCCCAAACAGGCGCTCCCCCACAATTTCCCCGCCAAACGGCGCCGCCGACCAACCGGCAACATCCCCCGCTGGCACAACATCGGTGTGGCCGGCAAAGCAAAGGTGCGGAGACCCGGTGCCGAGCCGGGCAAACAGATTATCCACCGCCACCGTCCCCGGGGCCTGACGACGCAACCGGTGGCAGACGAAACCGAGTGGCGCCAGCGCCGCCTCCAGCACACCCAGCGCCCCGGCGTCTTGCGGGGTCACGCTCGGGCAACGGATCAACGCCTGGGCCAGGGCGGCCGGGTGCGAGGGAGCCATGAGCCGGGTCAATCGCGCAGCAGATCGTTGATCGAGGTCTTGGAGCGGGTCCGTTCATCCACCCGCTTGACGATCACCGCGCAATAAAGAGACGGCCCCGGCGACCCATCGGGCAACGGCTTGCCGGGCAGAGACCCGGAAACCACCACCGAATAAGCCGGCACCCGGCCATAAAAAACCTCCCCGGTGGCGCGATCGATGATTTTGGTCGAGGCGCCCAAATACACGCCCATGGAGAGCACCGCGCCCCGCTCGACAATCACACCCTCGGCAACCTCGGAACGGGCGCCGATGAAGCAATCATCCTCGATAATCACCGGCTCGGCCTGAAGCGGCTCCAGCACGCCGCCGATCCCGACGCCCCCCGAAAGATGCACATTGCGGCCAATTTGCGCGCACGAACCAACGGTGGTCCAGGTATCGACCATCGTGCCCGAAGCGACATAGGCGCCGACATTGACAAAGCTCGGCATCAGCACCGCCCCCGGCGCGATGTAGGCAGACCGGCGAACCACCGAAGTCGGCACCGCCCGAAATCCGGCGGCGCGGAAAGCCTGCTCATCCCAGCCGGCAAACTTCGACGGCACCTTATCGAACCACGCCCCGCCCGGCCCGCCGGGAATCATGTGGTTGTCGTGAAGCCGGAAGGCCAGCAGCACCGCCTTCTTCAACCACTGGTTGACTTTCCAGCCGCCCGCCGCCACCGGCTCGGCCACGCGAACGGCGCCGATATCGAGCAGCCCCAGCGCCTCATCCACCGCCGCGCGCACCTCGCCCCCGGTGCCAAAATTGAGTTCGGCGCGCCGTTCCCAGGCGACATTGATAACGGCTTCAAGCTGGGCGTGACTCATGACAACTCTCAAAATGACGATGGCGAGGACGGTGGCGTTACCATCCTCCAGCAGCGCGGGCCTTGTCAACTCGGTGCGTATCACCTGCCCTGGCGTTCCAGACGCGGATCGGGTACGCAATCGGGGAAAACAGGTCGCAACAAAACAAATCTCGGGTATTATCGATACCGTACCGGCCGAGACGAAACCAAGCCCGGTCGCCGGACACCCTCGTAGCGCGCCACCATGTAAAGGAATCGCCCCCCTGTCGCCAGAGATTTCGGCCAGCGAAGGCGCAACGGCTACCCAGCCTCACGATCCCGGCGCTGCCGAGGGGTCGCGGGAGGGCGCGGGCGATGTCGCGGCGATCATCGGGGGCTATCCCGGAGCCGCGATTTTGGTTTCCGACCACGACGAGGTGCTGGCCGCCAACCCTCTCGCCAGCGCCTTGCTGGCTGAGGATCCGAAATGGTGGGCTGCCCTCCTGCGCTGGCGCAAGGCGGCCTTTACCGGCCACTCCACCCCTCATTCAACCCAGATCGACCGGCCGGCGGGGCCTACGGTCCACGAATGGACGGCGATTGCCCTCGACCGCGCCCGGCTGCTGATTCTGGGGCGCGACGCCACCCTGGAGCGGCAACTCCGATCCACCCTCACCGAGTCGCGGCAACGCTATAAAGACTTGGTGGAAATCTCGTCGGATTTCGCCTGGGAAACCGGCACCGATGGCCGCTTCATTTTTGTCTCGCCCCGGGGTGCACTCGGAATGCCGGCAGACCAACTCGTCGGCCGGCACCCGCGCGATTTGGCCCTCAGCAATGACGGCGACCTGCCGCTCCCCTTCGATACCCGGCGCCCGGTCGATCGGGCCGAGTTGTGGCTGCGCGGGACCGATGGAGCCCCGGTTTACCTTCAGACCTCGGCCAAGCCCCTATACGATACCAACGGCATCTGGACCGGCGCGCGCGGTGTCTGCCAAGATCTCACCGCCCAAGCCCTGCAAAACGTCGAGCTGGCCAAAACCCGCAACCGTGACCGGGTGCTGGACCACATCGCCCACACCCTCCGCGATCAATTCGATGCCAGCAAGGCACTGGAAGTGGCCGCGCGCGAAACCACCCGCGCCCTCAGTGCCACCGGCTGCGCCATTCACCGCATTGGCAGCGGCGGCACCGCCAGCAGCACCGCCAACAGCGTCACCAGCGGGGCTACCTTGGCGGCGAGCTTCGGCCTGCCTCTCGATGGCCACCTCGCCAGCCTGATCCGCGAATCGGTCCTGAGCGACACCCCGCTCGAACGCCGAATGGGGCCATTGACGATCCTGATTTGCCGCACCCGCTTCCGTCAGGCGGTCAACGGCACGGTCTCGGTTTGGCGCCCCCATGGCACCACCCCGTGGGACGACGATGCGCGCCAGCTCATTTCAGGCGTGGCCGACCGGATCGGCATTACCCACGCCCAACTCGCCTACCAGGAACATCTCCGCCATCTGTCCGAGCGCGACAGCCTGACCGGGCTGTTCAACCGCCGCACCTTCCTGGAGCGCCTGGACGAAATGTTGGGCTGGCGCGATTTTGGCACCTCGGCGCTGTTGTTCATCGATCTCGACAACTTCAAAGCGATCAATGATTTGCGTGGCCATCACCAGGGCGACGTTGTGCTGCGTGAGGTTTCCAGGCTGATTGGCGCCGGCATCCGGCCGGGGGATCTGGCGGGGCGCATGGGCGGCGACGAGTTTGTGCTCTGGCTCGCGCGCACCGGCGAGCATGGCGCGGCGGCGGTGGCGCGGCGGTTGCTGACCGGCATCGACGCCCTCGAAGCGCTTTCGGCCAGCGCCGAAAAGCCGCTTGGACTGTCCATCGGCATTGCGGTCCATGAGCCCGGCGAGGGCGAAGGCGTATCCGCCCTGATTGAACGAGCCGATATCGCGATGTATCAAGCAAAAACGCGCGGTAAGGATAATTTCTGTTTGGCCCCGCCCCCTCAGCCGGCCGCCCTCCCACGGCCCGCAACGCTGGAGGAGCCACGACCGTGACCATCCCCTCTCCCTCCCCCGGCCTCTCTCCCCCCGGCCTCTCTCCCGATGAAGCGGCCAAACGCCTTGCCCGCAGCAAAGACCCGGAGGTGCGCCGTCAACTCGCGACGCGCGGCGATATCCAGCGCGAATTGCTCTATTTTCTCGCCACCGACCAAGCGCCCACGGTTCGTCTGGAAATTGCCGGCAACGCCAACACCCCGCGCAAGGCCGACCTGCTGCTGGCCTCGGACACCGATCCTTCGGTACGCACCGGACTGGCCCGCAAAATCGCCCGGCTGGTCCCCAATATCAGCCAAGAGAAGCTGGAGCGGGTCGAACGCACAACCCTCGAAATTCTGGAGACGCTGGCCCGGGACCAAACCACCGAAGTGCGGCGGATTTTGGCCGAAGAGCTGCAAAACGTCGCCACCGCTCCTGCGTCAGTGGTCAACCGCCTCGCCAGCGATTTGGAACTTAGCGTTTGCGGGCCAATTCTGCGCAACTCGCCCATCCTCACCGACGATGACCTGCTGGAAATCATCGCGGGGACGTTGCCCGATGGCGCGCTTTCGGCAATCGCCCAGCGCGCCAGTGTCGGCCACCCAGTTGCCGACGCCATTGCCGCCAGCGACGATCCCGCCGCCATCACCGCGCTCCTCAGCAATAGCAGCGCCCAAATTCGCGAGGAAACCCTCGACCGATTGCTCGACCGCGCCCCTCAACACGAGCCCTGGCACGGGCCGCTGGTGCGCCGGCCCCAATTGCCGGCCAAGGCGGCGGCCAGGTTGGCCTCGTTCGTCGCCGATACGCTGCTTCAGGTTTTACAGTCGCGGACCGATCTTGGCACCGACGCCGCCCGCCAGATCGCCGACAGTGTGCGCAGCCGTCTAAAGCCGCCAACCGGCGCCCCCCCGATCTTCGATCCGCCGTGGGCCACCGCCGGGGAAGCGGGGGCGCCCGCCGGCACTGCGGCAGCGGCGCCATGCGCCGGAGAAAAGCCCCAGGAGCGGCCGACCGACCGCGCCAAGCGGCTCGCCAAGGAAGGCAAGCTCAACGAAACCACGCTCGCCGAGGCGCTCTCCTGCGGTGACCGCGCCTTTGTGGTGGCGGCGCTGGCGGAACTGGTGGGCGTGCCCGTTAGCACCATCGAGCGGGTTATGGGCACTCACAGCGGCCGGGCGGTGACCGCGCTGGTCTGGCGCGCCGGAATGCCGATGCGGCTGGCTCTCCAAATTCAGTTGCGTTTGGCCCAAATCCCGCCCCGCGAAACGCTCAGCCCGCGCGATGGCAGCCACTACCCCTTGAGCGACCGCGACATGCGCTGGCAACTGGAATTTTTCGGTATCCCATGACCACCCGCGCGCGGC
>CAIZDL010000058.1 GCA_903931735.1 uncultured Rhodospirillales bacterium | reverse complement strand
TACCTCGCCGAATACGCCTACCGCTTCAACCGCCGCTATGATCTGAACACCATGATCGACCGTCTCCTCTGGGTCAGTCTCCGCACCCCGCCCATGCCATACCACCTGCTGAAAATGGCTGAGGATTATGCGTAATCAGGATTGACAATGCGCAAGACGGCGGCTTACGACGGCAACGGAACCATGAATACCTGGGATGTAATCAACGCTGAGGTGGTGGGAGCGGCGGGAACTGCGAACACAGCCGTGCCTCATGTGGATGTCTCTGGCAACAATCTCAGTATCGCGTTTGACGGCAACGGCCGTTTGAGCGGTACGAGCACACTGCCGTTCGCCATCCCTGGGGTCAACGATGCTTTGCCAAGCGGCGCCACCAGCTCCGGAACCAACACCACCCTAAACCTTGACTTCGGCACTCCAACCATGAACTCAACGCAGTTTTCTGGCCAAGCGGTCGAAATTCGCGGGACTCAAGACTTGGATGGTCATGCACCTGGAAGTTTTTCCAGCGCCAGCGTCGACCAGAACGGCAACGTAGCCTTTAAATACACCAATGGTATGACCACAACGCCCTACCGGATTCCGCTGGCGACCTTCCCCAATCCCAATCTCCTTGACCGGATCACCGGCACCACCTTTGGCGCGAACCCCAGCCAAGCAGGCGACCCAACCTACAGTTGGTCGGGTGACCAAGGCACTGGAGGGACCATCGTTCCAAACGCGGTCGAAAGCTCGAACGTGGACGTTGCTACGGAACTGGCCCAAATGATCACCGCTCAGCGGGCATACTCATCCAACTCGAAGATCATCTCCACCAGCGACCAGATGATCGAGACCGCGATCGGCATGAAGGCCTGATGCGTCGGCATCACGCTCATTAAAAAACCACACGGTCCTGATCCATGGGCCGGTCGCTGACATCAACCAGCAATGAAGGAGGGGTACTCTGGGTCTATTCTCCGAGGGGAAAAAACGCAGACGATGGGGAAACCGATGAGGGCACAAGGTTGGGCATGGGGGATTCGGGTTCTCGTGGTGGCTGCCGCCATGCTGCTCACGGTCGGAGAGCCTGCGATTTCGGCCCGGGTGGTTGTCGGTGTCGGCGCTCCCTTCTACATCGGTCCCCCGTGGCCCTACGCCCCTCCTCGATTTTTCCACCCACCACCGCCACCGATCTATTACATGCCCCCGGCGGCGTACTATCCGCCGCCGACCTATTATTATCCGCCTCCGGCATACAGCGCGCCGCAGCAGAACTGCCGGGAGTATCAGACAATGATTACCATTGACGGACAGCGGCAGCCCGTTCGCGGCACGGTCTGCCGCCAGCCTGATGGAAGCTGGCGTAACGCAAATTGCGCCGTTCGGCATAAAGAGGACTTTATCCATGCCCCGCTTCGTACGCTGCCTCCCGATTGCTGGCATTCTGGTCCTGGGGGCCTGTGTCACTCACCCGCCACTAGGCCCCAGCGTCATGGCCATGCCGGCGCAAGGTAAAACCTTTCAAGACTTTCAGCGAGATGATGCGGTCTGCCAGCAATTTGCCGCACAACAGGTCGGCTCTGTCACGCCGGGTCAAGCGGCCTCAGATAGCGCGATCGGGAGTACGGCCCTCGGCACAGCGCTTGGGGCTGCAACTGGGGCGGCTTTGGGGGCTGCGGCCGGGAATCCAGGGGCAGGCGCATTGATCGGCGGCGGCGCCGGTTTGGTTATGGGAGGGGCGGCGGGGTCCGCCAACGCCCGGATCTCAGGGACGACTCTTCAGCAACGCTATGACATGCGATACATTCAATGTATGGCGGCGCAGGGGGAGAGCGTGCCTTTACCGATGCCGCCCCCAAATGCGCCACCGCCCGGCGCATATTCCACCTACCCGCCATACGGTGACCCATATGGGCCGTATTATGGCGGCCCTCCCGCTGGAAGTGTGGTCGTTCTCGGCGGCTATCAGGGCTGGGGGCACTTCGGTTATGGTAATCGCCGCCATTGGTGAGGGCGGCCCGGGGGGGGCTTAAATTTAGAGATGCTGGAAGCCCCCCACCCGTGAAAATCGTCTTCACGGGTGGGGGACTAAATTCAGGGCCTATTATTCACCATGCCCAGTGTGGTGTCCCTCGTGGCCCTCGTGGCCATGACGGTCATGTGGAGCAAAAAGCGGCAGGGCATTGGCAACCTTTTGCTGCTCGGGGCTTAAAGTCTTGTACAGGTCTTCAAGAGCAGCGCGCTGGGCCTGAAGCGAAGTCAACCGGGCTTGCGTCTTTTGTTCTGCTTGGGCGAGACGTTCGGGCAGTGTGGTCGCCTCCGCTTTTTCTTTAGCCTTAGCGCACATCTGCGCGATCATGCCTTGGTGGGCTGCCTTGACTGTTTCGGCGAATTTGTCCCAGGCTGGTTTTTGCGCCGGTGTCAGTGTGAGCTTGGCTTCGGATTCCTCGAGCGCCTTTTCATGGTGGGCGCTGGGGGACTGGCACATACGCTCCATGCGCTGCATATGCTGTTCATGCCAAGACTTCTCGTCGTGAGGGGTGCTGCTGTTGGTCGATTCTGCACGGGCTGCCGACATGGACAGGCAAAGAGCCGCCGCGGCGACCGCCAAGGTTAATGTGCTGCGTTTCATTGGAAAACACTCCATTCGTAGAAGCCAGGAACGGCGCTCGGAGAGAGCGGAAGGGTCAGGATTTGCTTTATGAGAAACTCGAAGTTTACAAAAGATGTGCTTCCTCGGTCTCCAGATGATGACCAAATCTCGAGTAAATTGTAACACTTTGTAACAGGCTCCGGTCCGGATAAACTGTGTTACAAATTTACCCTTCCCCTCCGGCCATGACATGTCGGATAGTCTGGGCATGGACCGTGTCTCTCATATCCTGGTTGTGGACGATGACCGTGAAATTCGGGCGCTGTTGACGCGCTTCCTCGGTGATCATGGGTATCGCGTTTCAGCGGCTAAAGATGGCGGCGAGATGGCCCGGATTTTGGAGACCGGACAGGTCGACATGATTATTCTCGATGTCATGCTGCCAGGAGAAGACGGTTTTTCGCTGTGCCGAAAGATAAGGTCAACATCGTCGACGCCAATCATAATGCTGACGGCGGCTGGTGGCGAAGTTGATCGCATCGTTGGCCTTGAAATGGGCGCCGATGACTATCTGAGCAAACCATTCAGCCCGCGCGAATTGTTGGCAAGGATCAAGGCGGTGCTGCGTCGCACTGTTTTGGCTGGCACACTGTCTTTGACGGGAAAGGACAGCGCGGGTGCCCGCGTTTTAGTTTTCGAGGGGTGGCGGCTGAACCTTGCGCGCCGCGAACTTCATTCCCCCCAAGGCGCGCTGGTCCAGTTAAGCGCCGGTGAGTTTGATTTGCTGGTGGCTTTTGCCGAGCACCCCCAGCGGGTTCTCAATCGTGATCAGTTGCTCGACCTCACCCGTGGCCGTTCGGCGGCCCCCTTTGATCGTAGTATTGACGTTCAAGTCAGCCGTCTGCGCCGTAAGATCGAGAATGATGCCGCTGAAGCGGTAATGATAAAAACAGTGCGTGGCGGCGGCTATTTGTTTGCGGCCAATGTCATGGTGGAAAAATGAGCCGCTGGTCATGGCGGCGTCTGGTGCCCGATAGCATTGCCAACCGAATGGTTGTGACTATCGTCAGCGCGCTTCTGTTGACCCAGGTGGTGAGTGCGCTGATTTACCTTACCGACCGTGGTCACGACCGGCCAGCCCATAGTCCGAGGGAGTTGCTCACCCGCCTCGTGACGGAGATCCAACTGGTTGAGGCGACGCCCCCCCATGAGCGGGCGCGCGTGGTGCGCGCCCTCAATGACCCGGCGCTGGGCGTCGAGTTGATGCCAGCGCGCCCTGATTTTGATCCCGATCACGTGGTTGCCCCGCCTCTGGTTCATCATCTGGCGGAGGCGCTGGGAGAGCCGGTTCGCGAAATTTTGGCCGAACGCACCCGGACCGGGGTTCTTGCCCCTGCGACCGGACCACTCGATGACCCGGACATGCACCGTGTCCGCACGCTTCGAGTGGGGGTAGCGTTGTCCGACGCAACGTGGTTGGTCTTTTCCGTTACCCACGCGCCCGATGGCTCGTTTCGTCTCGTCCGTTTTGGGTTGTGGATGGGCCTCATTGCCCTGATCGTGGCCGGGACCTCATTATGGACGGCGCGATGGCTGACCAAGCCGCTGGCGACTTTTACCGCCGCTGCCGAACATATGAGCATTGATGGTGGAGCGCCGCCCCTGCCTCAAACGGGCCCGCGCGAACTTTGTGCCGCCGCCCATGCCATCAATCGAATGCAAGAACGCCTTTCGCGCTTTGTGGAGGATCGCACGCGCATGATCGCGGCCATCGGCCATGATTTGCGCACGCCGCTGACCCGCCTACGATTGCGGGCCGAATTCATTGATGATCCAGAATCTCAGCGAAAAATACTCGCGGATCTGGATGAAATGGAAACGATGATCCCTGCCTATCCGGTTGACGCAGACACCCACTAGGTATAGTATTTTATAGAAAGTTGCTGGTCTGGCCAGCAATGCGTTGGAAATGGCGATCTGGGATGAATGCATCTGCCCCGAAGTTGATGGATGTTGAGCAAC
>CAIZDL010000057.1 GCA_903931735.1 uncultured Rhodospirillales bacterium | reverse complement strand
TTTTGGAGCAGGATACCAGTATTGGACGGCGTAAGGTTGGCTCGGATAGTGTCACAATTACCGAGGACGTTCACCAGCAGCTTACCGATATCGCCGATATTCTCTGTATCGCCGCCGAGGTCGAGACCGCGAAGATTCATTTGCCCGAGAAGCCGATTATGGGGCTGTCGGAGGTCGATAACGAGTTGTTGACTGAAGTTATCACCCGGCTTGGCAATGAGTCGACGCGCAAAGTTCAGACCTTTATTTTGGTGGTGCTGGCGCGGATGGCGAAACCAGGCGATCTGTTGAAAGTTTTGGCCGAGGCTTCTCTTTCCTGTACGACTTATGAGCGGAATGGATTGGTTAAGACTGTCGGGACGAATGCGCTGGCCAAACTGGCTTATGAAGCCCAGGACTTGCGACTGGCCCGGACCAAGACTTCAGACCCGGTTGAAGGCGCTCAAATTGCCGAGCAAATGGTTAGCCGCTTGGTCTCGCTGGAAAAAACGCTTGGGGGCGTGCGCGACAAAGGGGTGGTGGAGCAGATCCAAACAACCCGGCGCGAGATTGGCACCTATGTTGTCGACACGCTCGCGGTGAAAGCCGACGAGGTATTATTCGAGAATTTGCGAGCTAAGCCCGCAGGCATTACCCGGAATGGCGTGCGGGAGCCGACCGTCGATCAGGTTGAAACCGCCGAGAAAAGCGCGTTGTCGCTCAAGCGCTGTGCCCGGATTGCCGAGTCGGTTGGGGTTAAGCGCGAAATGGAAAAGAAGCTTGCCGTGGTTTGCGGCCAGCTTGAGCGAGAGGCCAAGGCGCCGGAGGTGGATGATCAAGCCCGTGAACGACGTTTGATCCGGTCGGTGCGCCTGATTGAGTTGATCGCCGGCCCGGATGAGGCGCAGCGGGTTCTGATGAGCCAGTTTAACTCTGGTGGTTGATTGCCGTTAAGTCGGCTCAGTGGTAATACTTCTTGCTTTTTGTCGTTGACTTTCACCCCATGATTGGCGGCACAATAGTGGGAGGCTGGGTTCAGCCGTTATTGCCAGCAAAGCGCGGCCCTTAATCTTGGGCGTTGAAGGCGCGGTTGAAAATCAAAAATTTAAGATACTAAAATTAAAGAGCCACACCCAAAAACCTAAAGGGTCACACCTTGATGTCCGACAATGAGATGCTCCCGACGTGGAGCCGGACCTTTGAGGTCGGGTTGGAGCGCATCGACTGTGAGCATAAAATGATTCTGTCGGCTTTGACGGACTTTTTGATCACGGTTGAAAATGATCTTGGGCAGCGCTTGGCGATACGGGTTCTCCGTGTTCTTTATAATTATACTAAAAGTCATTTTGAAAATGAAGAGCAGATCATGCGTGATATTGAGTATGAGCTGCTCGATGAGCATCACTGGTGGCACGGAGAGTTCCTGGAGCGCCTGGAGGGTGTGCGCGATCGGTTCCAATCCGGTGAAAATGTGTGTGAATCACTGATTGGGTTGTTCAGAAACTTTTTGCATCAGCATATTTTGGTCGATGATGCCAAAATTGGTGAGTTTGCGCGGGGTTTGCCGCTGGCGATATCTGCGTTCGGGCGCTTGCCGTGTCCGTCCGAGGACGGCCCGGGGCATCCGGGCCGCGCCGATATTGACAGATAGCGCTCTTTCTGTGCTCTTACTCTCTGAAATGCTGTCAGGAGGAGTCGAGCAATGAAAGTGCGTCCGCCCGTGGTGCCGGCATTTACTGGCCCGGTTTTTGCTTTCATGCTGTCAGTTGCCGGTATTGCTGTTGGCGTGGTGGCATTTGCAGCCGATGCTCAGGCCCAAGCGATCAAGATTGGCTCGTTCCTGTCCGTGACCGGCGGCGCCTCGTTTTTGGGCGACCCGGAAAAGAAGACGTTAGAACTGGAGGTTGAGGCGATCAATCGCCAGGGTGGTATCAATGGGCATAAACTTGATCTGGTGGTGTACGACGATGGCGGTGCCGCAGATAAGGCCGCCAGCTTCGCCAAAAGGTTGATTGAGAGCGATCAGGTTGATGTATTGATCGGGGGGAGCACCACCGCCACGACCATGGCTGCGATCCCGCTGGCGGAAAAGGCCGGGATCCCGTTTGTTTCGCTTGCTGGGGCGGTGGTGATTGTCGATCCGGTTAAGCATTGGGTATTCAAGACTCCGCACACCGATCGCCTCGCGGCCGAGAAAATCTTTGAAGATCTGCGTAAGCGCGGCCTGACCAAGCTTGGTCTGATTTCCGAAGATGCCGGATTCGGCAAATCGGGCCATGATCAATCGCTGATCGTGGCAAAGGCATTTGGTATAGAAATTGTGGCGGATGAGGTCTATTCGCCCCGCGACCCCGATACAACGGCCCAGCTCACCAAAATCCGCAATACGCCGGGAGTAGCGGCGTTGTTTAACTTCGGATTTGGTCAAGGGCCGGCGGTGGTGACCCGCAATGTTCGGCAACTTGGCATTACGATTCCGTTTTATCAGTCTCACGGGGTCGCCTCTAAGGAGTTTATCAAGCTGGTTGGCGAGGCGGGCGAGGGTATTCGCTTGCTGGGATCGGCTTTGGCGGTGGCCGAGCAATTGCCGGCAGCCGACCCCCAACGGCCGGTGGTCCTCGCTTTTCAGCGGGCTTATGCCGATGCGTATCAGGCTGAGGCGTCGACGTTTGCCGGCTACGCCCGTGATGCGCTTTACATGGTGGCTGAGGCGGCAGGCCGGGCCGGCGGGGCCGATAAAGCCAAGGTGCGTGATCAGTTGGAACTGACCAAGGGTTTTATTGGCACCACGGGCATTTTCACCATGTCTCCTGCCGACCACATGGGGCTTTCTCCTGCATCGTTTCACCTTATCGAGATTAGAAACGGTAATTGGAAGCTGATGGACTGAGCGGGGTTGCGCACTTACTGCCAAGGGTGAGGAATGTCGTCGGCTTTTTTGCAATATCTGTTCTCGGGATTGACAATCGGGTCTATTTATGCGTTAGCAGGGCTCGGCTTCTCGATTATTTACAATGCCAGCCGCGTCATAAACTTTGCCCAGGGCGAGTTCATCATGATTGGGGCCATGGCAACGGTGTCGCTGACGGGGCTTGGCTTGCCATTGCTAGCGGCGGCCCCGCTTGCTGTGGCGGCGACGGTGTTGGTCGGGGTGGCGGTTGCCAAGTTTGCCATTACGCCGGCGCGGGGGGCCTCGCCGGTGACGCTGATTATTATCACGATTGGTATCTCGGTGTTTCTGCGTGGCGCTGCCCAGGCTTTGTGGGGCAAGGGCTTCCATGTTTTGCCTCCCTTTAGCGGGGATGCACCGTTTGTGGTGCTCGGCGCGGTGTTGTTGCCCCAGAGCTTGTGGGTGTTGGGGACCACGCTGGTGGTCATCGCCGGATTGGGCTGGTTTTTTGGGCGCACGCTGCATGGCAAGGCCATGCTGGCCACCTCCTGCAACCCTCTGGCCGCGCAATTGGTCGGAATTCGGGTCTCTGGCGTGGTGCTGGGGGCGTTTGGGCTGGCGGCCTTACTCGGCGCGGTTGGCGGAATTGTGATGGCGCCGATCACCTTTACCTCGGCCGATGCCGGAATCATGTTGGGCCTGAAAGGGTTTAGCGCTGCGGTGCTGGGCGGCCTCGGGAATGGCGCCGGCGCGGTTCTGGGGGGCTTGATCGTGGGCATGGCCGAGGCGATGAGTGCCGGCTACCTCTCCTCGTCCTACAAAGAGGCGACCGCGTTCGCCATTATTTTGTTCGTACTCCTGTTCATGCCCCAAGGGCTGTTGGGACGGGCGGGGACGGAGCGGGTATGAGCTGCTCCGGGCGGGGGCAGGCGGCGGCGATCGTGGGGCGGCGGCACGCCGGCGAAGTCGCCCTGGCGTTGGTGCTGGCAGCGGTGCCGCTGGCCCTCCCCAACGCCTATGCCTATGATATTGCAATCAATGCTCTCTTCAGTGCTACGGTGTGCGTGGGGCTGAATTTGTTGATCGGTTATGCCGGCCAGATCAGCCTTGGTCATGCGGCATTTTTCGGTCTTGGTGCTTATGCCTCGGGGATTTTGACCACCCGCTATGGCTGGCCGCCGCTGGGGGCGCTGGTGGTGGGCGCCGTTGGGGTTGGCGGGCTTTCGTGGCTGGTGGCGCTGCCGGTGCTGCGGCTGAAGGGGCATTTTTTGGCCATGGCCACGCTGGGAATTGGCATCATCGTCTCCATTGTCCTCAACACCGAATCGTGGCTGACCGGCGGCTCGGATGGTTTGATGGTGGGGGACTTTACGCTTTTCGGCCATACCCTTACCGGGGATCGGGGCTGGTATTGCGTTGCCGCCGGCCTGTTGCTGGTCACGGTTTGGGGCTCGCGTAACCTTATTTCTTCCCCGGTTGGGCGGGCGCTCCGGGCTTTGCATGGGTGTGAGGTGGCGGCCGAGGTGGCGGGGATCAATACCGCCCGCTATAAGGTCATGGTGTTTGTGCTTTCGGCGGTCCTCGCAGCCATTGTTGGCAGTTTGTTTGTTCATTATGCCGGGATGATTACTCCGAGTAAAACGGGGTTTATGAGGTCGATTGAATTGGTGACCATGGTGGTCTTTGGCGGTATGGCCTCTATCCATGGCGCGGTGATTGGCGCCGTTATCTTGACTGTTTTGCCTCACCTGCTGACCCAGTTCGAGGATTATGAGACGATGATTTTGGGCGCTATCATGGTTGGGACCATGATTTTCATGCCACGCGGTTTGCTGGTGACACTGGCCGGCTGGCGATGGCGGGGGAGGGCGTCGTGAGTCTGTTGCGGGTCTCGTCTCTTTTTAAGCATTTTGGCGGCATCCGGGCCGTTGATGATGTGAGTTTTGAGATCAGGCGCGGGGCCATTCACTCGATTATTGGCCCCAACGGCGCCGGGAAGACCACGCTGCTTAATTTGTTGACGTGTGTTTATCAGCCGAGCGCCGGAGAAATTTTGTTGGACGGGCGGCCGATCCAACATTTGCCGGTTCATGCCCTGGCGGCTCTGGGGGTGGCGCGGACGTTTCAAAACCTGCGGGTTTTTCATAATATGACCGCGCTGGAAAATGTGATGGTCGGCCGGCATCGTCATCTCGACCAACGCTGGTGGGCGGCGCTGGTCCGGTTGCCGGGGCTGGTCCGGGCCGAGATTGCCGCAGCCGAGCGGTGCGCCGAGTTGTTGGAGTTTGTTGGCTGTGGCGCATATCTTTGTGCTGACGCCGCCTCGATGCCCTATGGCGCGCTCAAACGGCTGGAGATTGCCCGCGCGCTGGCATCGGAGCCGACCTTGTTGTTGCTTGATGAACCGGCGGCCGGGTTAAACGCCAGCGAAACCGCAGAGCTGGATTTGGTTATCCGCAAGATCGCCGCTCGGGGAATCACGGTGGCGCTGGTCGAGCACGACATGAAAATGGTGATGTCCATCTCGGACGATGTTCTGGTTCTCGATCATGGCCGCAAGCTGGCGGAGGGGACGCCGGCCGAGGTGTGCGCCCACGAGGCGGTGATTGCGGCCTATCTTGGCGCCGCTCCACTGAGGGACGGGGGCGCTTAATGCTGATTATTGCCGACCTTACCAGTCATTATGGCCGGGTGCGGGCACTTTCCGGCATCACCCTTTCGGTGAACGAGGGGGAGACCGTGGCGTTGATCGGCGCGAATGGGGCCGGAAAATCCACGCTGCTGCGGGCGATTTCCGGGGTGCAGGAGGTGAGCGGCGGTAAAATGTCGTTTCAGGGCACCGATATCCGGACGAAGGCGCCCCAGGAGCGGGTCGGGCTCGGCATTGTTCAGGTGCCCGAGGGGCGGCAGGTGTTTGCCTCGCTGAGCGTTGAGGATAATTTGCGCTTGGGCGCCTACCGGCGGCGGGGACCCAGCGTTGCTGCCGATATTGTCCGGATGATGGAGCTGTTTCCGGTTCTTCACGCCCGTCGGCATCAGGCGGCCGGCCATCTTTCGGGCGGGCAGCAGCAGATGTTGGCGCTGGCCCGGGCATTGATGGCGCATCCCCGCTTGTTGCTGCTCGATGAGCCCAGCATGGGCCTGTCACCGGCATTGGTTTGGGCGGTTTATCAGGCGATTGCTGATCTGAAGCGCCAGGGGACGACGATTTTGTTGGTCGAGCAAAACGCCCACGCCGCACTCTCGCTTGCCGACCGGGGCTATGTCATTGAAACCGGGGCCGTGGTTCTGACCGGAACCGGCGCTGAGTTGCTAAAGGATGATCGGGTGCGCGCCGCCTATCTCGGGTTATAGCGCAGCGCTCAGGGCGTTTGGTTGAAGCGGAAGCTTTGGTGGCAGCCGATACAAAGGTTGATGTGTTCGGCCAAGCGAGCCGTGAGCAGCGCGGAGGATTCTCCCCGTGTGGCGGCGGCGGCAAGCTCATCGAATCCGGTGTGCATCGCCATGCCCTGGTGTTTGAAATCCAGGGGTAGTTTGGCCATCAGCGTTACCGGCACGCCGGCTTCAATGGCGAGGCCGCCGCTGCTGGCGGCCTTGGCCACGGCGCTGGCGTTGTTGGCTGCAATCCCCTCAATGACGCCTTGTACCGCGCCCAGCATTCCGCGCATTTCCCCCAGCACAAAGTCCCGTTCTGACGTGGTGAGGGAGATCGCCGTTCGGCCATCGCTGCCGGGGGTGGTGATGCCGCGCAAAAAGAGTGTTGCCACGACAGAAAGGGTGACCAACCACAGACCAATGGCGACAAAGAACAAGCGTTTATACATCAACAACTCCCAGAGACCCGCCTTGCGGGATCAAGTCAACTATTCGGCGCGCGGTTTGCACAACTTGCCGATTTCTGAAATAATATCTTCGGTGACGCTTTTGGTGATCAAATCCACCGCCTTGGGGCCGGGCACGAGGGATGCTTGATAGGCTTTTTGGACGATGGCGCGAAACGCCTCGATATTCCATGGCTTTTCGACATAGGAAAAGATGTGCGCGCGGTTAACGGAGTCCACGACCGCAGACATATCGGAGTAGCCAGTTAACAAAATAAGCTTGGCGCGCGGCCAATTTTCGTGGACATTCGCTAAAAACTCATTCCCTGGCACATCTGGCATACGCTGGTCGCTAATTACGACATCGATGGTATGGTCTCTTAATACAGTGTAGCCATCTATGGCAGAATTGACGATGAAGACCTCATAATACCGTTTTAGTTGCCGTTGAAGCGCATTAAGAACGTCGACCTCATCGTCAATCACTAAAACGCTGCCTTTGCGTATAGGTTGCGACATCGTTGTTTCCCCTTAAAGCTGGCCGCCTATTTCATCGACAATCTATTGTTCCCGAATAACATGATATTCATGTCATGGGGATAAGCTTTCTTGAACGGAGAATGTTTTGACTTTTGAGCATCTTTTGTGTTTTTTGAATGCTTGGTGTATAATATTCCTAAAGATGCTGTCGTCGGTGATTACAGCCACGCTCGCACCCTGTTCGATCGCCGATGTAATAATTGTGACTACGCCGCCAACGGCAAACTCATTAACGACCTGATTTTCATAAAAATCGATATCATTGATGTTCAGCACGCAATGACTGCACTCACTCTCGGTGAGAACGTCAAAAATAACGGTGGCAATCATGCTGAATTTGTTATCGGGGGCGCCACTTAATATTACTTCTGCCACAGTGTTGGCTGTGGATCGGTATAAGGATATATTGGCGGCGAAACTATTGTCGGCATATGACAAAAGTAATTGGCACTGTTTTTCCATAAAGCATCCCCAAAAACCAGCGTGCGAATTGCTGTGGACAAAAGGCCAAGGCCCCAGCAATAAAGCTCTACACGGCGGCAACAGTGGCGCAGAGGCAACCGGCAGCAGGTTATCACGATGTTGGCGTTCGTGTAAATTCCAACCTTCAGAATAGCCAGGGGCTTTTCCGCGGCGTCTTTGCTCCTTAACGCAGCGTGCTGAGGAGTTGCGCCGCTTGTGTTGGGCACTGGTGTTCGGCCATCCAGATCGCGATTGCGCCGGGGGCCTGAACAGGGCGCGGAACCAAATGGAGTGCCAGTGTCACCGGGTTCGGCTCGCTGGCGAGGCGAAGGGTATAAATGCCGTTGGTAAGGGCCACGCTGTTCGGCCAAGTCACGAAGGCTTCATTCTTGGGCCACACCAAGCTTTGGCTCACGCCGCTGGCGCCGCTAACGGTCAAGCGGTCTGGCGGCGAGCCCGCTGCGCGAATGAACTTTGGCATCTCGTCGCCAAAATGGCAGTGGGTCCCGTTGGCGAAATTGATCGCGTGGGGGTCGGAGAAGGCCACCGCTCGTGTCACCCCGAGGGTCGAGGTGTCGGCGGTGTTGGCGGCGAGCAGGCGCGAAACCATGGTAATGCCGGTGTTGTCGCCGCCGGAGCCCCCGCCAGGCTCGGTCACCGGCCCGGAAAAGGGTCCGGTCAAGGTGATTGTCTGGCCATCCCGGCTGAGCAGAGTGGCGTTACTTGCGGCGGGCAAAGTAATAACGAAGCCGGGGGGCACCACTTGGCCGGGCTTCACCCCCCCGCCCTTGGCCCGGATAACAACCAAGTCGGCCCAAGCCGGCCCGGCTGTGAGAAACAGTGCGGTTCCCGCAGTAAGGAAAGCGGTTCCCGCAGTAAGGAAAACCGTAAGGCTGGTGGTCGCCGCCCGCCTATTTGTGTGCCACGCCATGGTTTCCTCCTTTGGCCCGATGCCGGGCGCGGGCATTTTCGGTTCGGTCGCTCGTCTCCGCATCATAAACCCGGCGGCCCGATTCCACCAGACTGCGGAGTTTGCGGGGGGGCGGCGAGCGCCGGATTTTAGCCAGAGGTGCCGCCGCTATGGTCAAAATATCGCGCAATCCGCGTATTGTCAGGCGTTTTTGGGTCTGAAGGCGCGGATAACGGCCGGGTTTGTCTCCAATCTTGGGCCGCCGATCAGGTCGATGCAATAGGGCACCGCCGCGAAGATAGCGGCTAGGCACTCGGCGATTGCCGCCGGCTTTCCCGGCAGGTTGATGATCAGGCTCTGGCCCAAAATCCCGGCGGTTTGGCGCGATAAAATCGCGGTCGGCACCGATTTCAGGCTGGCGGCCCGCATCGCCTCGCCAAAACCGGGCATCATTTTGGTGCAGACCGCCTCGGTTGCTTCGGGGGTAACGTCGCGCGGGGCGGGGCCGGTGCCGCCGGTGGTCACCACCAGCGGGCAGCCGATGCTTTGGCAAAGCTCGATCAGGGCTGTCTCGATCAGGGGTTGCTCGTCGGCGATCAGGCGGGTTTCGGCTTGCCAGGGGGTGGTGAGAATGCGCCCCAGTTCCTCCGCGATTGCCGGGCCGCCACGGTCGATATAAACACCCCGGCTGGCCCGGTCGGAAATGGTGACGATGCCGATTCGAACAATGCTCATGTCGCCGTCTCCGAAACCCGTTTATGCCATGGCCGCGATGCCTTACCTTATTGGGTGGGCCGCGTCTGCGCCAATTATGACATGGGACTTCAATGAAGCTGCTCTATTTCGCATGGTTGCGCACCCGGATCGGGGTGGCCGGGGAAGACCTGCCCCGCCCCCCTGAGGTGTGCGACGTTGCAAGCTTGCTGGCGTGGCTCGGCACACGCGGCCCTGGCTATGCGGCGGCGTTGTCCGATCCGGCGTTGGTTCGGGTCGCTGTCAACCAAGTTTATGCTCGCGCCGACCATCCGGTGGTGGACACCGACGAGGTGGCACTTTTTCCGCCAGTTACGGGAGGATGATGCCGTTATGAGTGTCCGGGTTCAGGCTGAAGATTTCGATGTTGGCGCCGAGTTGGAGGCGATGGGCCGAAGCGATGGCGGGATCGGCGCCGTGGTTAGTTTCGTCGGCTTGGTGCGCGATGGCGCCGCGGGCGCACCGCTCCTGGCGTTGGAGCTGGAACATTACCCGGGCATGACCGAACGCCAGTTGGAGGCGGCTGAGGCCGAAGCGCTGCGGCGCTGGCGGTTGCATGGTTGTTTGATCGTTCACCGCTTTGGCCGGCTCGCCCCCGGCGACCGAATCGTGCTGGTGGTGACCGCCAGCGCCCACCGAGGCGACGCCTTTGCCGCCTGCCAGTTTCTAATCGATTGGTTGAAGACCCGCGCGCCGTTTTGGAAGCTGGAAGAAACCACGGCCGAAAGCCGCTGGGTCGAAGCCCGTGCCGAGGATGAAGCGGCTGTGGCGGGGTGGGGGGCGGCCCCGGTGGTCTGAGGCCGCCTCCCCTGAGTTTGAATGTGGCGTTGGGCGTCAGGCGTGGCGGGCTTGATAGGATTGGCCCCACCGGCGCGGGCGGACCACTTCGGAGGCAATGGCGACCGGCATCGGCGGGTGGTCGATTAGGGTGAATGGGGCGAGGTGAAGCCGGTGCCGGCGCAGGTTGACAAATTCCACCAGAGCCTCGTCGCAGCTCAGTTGGTGGTGGTCGATTCGCCAGCCGAGGTCTTTGCGGAGCACCATGAAATCCCGTGAGCGCAACCAGCGCACCATTGCATCGACGGGCGCCGGGATCGGCTGAAGAGGGGGCTCGGGGCAGGGCGGCGCCATGCGCGGGGGGGCGCCATGCGTGGGGGGGGGCGGAGAAAGTTGGGCCGCCGGACGCTCGAACTGCGGGGCACGCTCAAACGGGGCGGGGTGCTCAAACTGGATGATTCGTTCGGCCGGGATTGGCGCTTCTGCGGGGTGTTTTTTGCACCGCCACGACCGCTTGGCCTCGGCCGAGGGGGCGGGGCCAACCAGCCGGCAGAGCTTCCGGAAGACCGCGATCGGCGTTCGGCCGGGCAGGGCTTCGGCAATAACGGCGCAGATCGCGCCGGAGGCGTGCATCTGGATGACAATATCCAGCTCGCTCGAAGTCCAGGGTGGCGAGGCGTCGCGCAAGCGCTTGCCCCCGAGTCGCAGAATCATGGTCCGAACCGCGCGCGGTGTGCGGCCAAGACGATGGGCGATTTCTGTGTCGTCGAGATTTTCAGCGCCGAGCAGCAATAGTGCAGCTAAATCCTGGTCGGACCAGGGGTGACGAGGCGGTCTTGGATCTGAGGACATCTGTTTGATCGCTGGTTGTGCGTGAACCGGGGAGGACGGGGCTTGTGTCATCAGGTTTCTCCTGCGGCGAGCGGGAGCGCTTCTGCGCGCCAAATGGTGCGGCGGGGCCGCCGCGATACCGGCCAAGCGCCGGGCGACGCTTGCCGTGTTCATCTGGCAGAATGACACTCCCGGGCGAGGCAGGCAGTGACAGCGATCACAGCTCGGGCCATCGGTGCGTAATATTCATTGCGATCGGTCGGGCCGATGTGATGGGTTCAGGGCCGCAATCGCCTGCGGGACCTGTTTTCCGAGTCGGCACACGGAAGCGACGCGAACCCCCTGTTTGGTGGTCGCGGTGTTGCAAAAAGAGCGCTAAAGATTAGGGTGCTCTAACTTTTGGAGTTTAGAGCGGATCAACGCTACGGGGGTGTCTCCCCCTTCGCGGCCCACACTCGTGGGGCGGGGTGCGCGATTCGCGCGGGCCTGGGCGGTCTTGGCCGGATTTCCAGGGCTGCAAAAGTCCTGGCATCGGCGGGAGCGCTGAGCCTGCAGCTTCCCCGCTTAGCGTCCACAAATGTGGCCTGCCAAGCGGGGAAGGTTCGTCTGTCGGACGGTTTTTAGCCGAGCGAGATCGACACGGCTTCCCGGCCTTTGGCCGTTTCAACCACGCGCATGGTGACGCGCTGGCCTTCGGGAAGGCTGGTCAGCCCCGCTGTGCCGAGAACAGAAACGTGGACGAACACGTCCTTGCCGCCGGTTTCGCTGGCGACAAAGCCGAAGCCTTTTTCGCCGTTGAACCACTTGACGGTTCCGGAGATTGCGACCGCCGTTGACATGTCGGGGGCTTGGCGCGGTCCACGCGGAGCGCCGGTCCGAGGCGGGCCTCCCCGGGGAGCCGAGGCCGGAGCCGCCGCTGCTGCGCTTTCATCAACCTCGATCACGCGGGTGATCTGCGGGCCTTTGGCGCCTTGCCCAACGGTGACGCTGAGCTTGGTTCCTGGTGCGACCGATTCGAATCCCACCGCTTGTAAGGCACCAACGTGAAGGAACGCATCGCCCGAGCCGTCTTCCAGCTCCGCGAATCCGAAACCCTTTTCACTATTGAACCATTTCACAATGGCTCCAACAGCGGGGCCTTCCGCTCCTGCGGGGCCGCGGGAGAAAGACGGGGCTGGCCGCGGCGGTGGCCGTGTGCCGCTGCCTCTGCTTTCCTGAACGAACGGCACATCATCGTCAAACCCGCGTCGCCTCGGGCCGCGGAAGCCCTTATCCTTGCGCATCATGCCTTGTCTTCTCCGTCGCCGGCGGGCGACTCGGTGTTCGCTGCCGTTCGTTGTCTTCGGTTCACGTGCCCGCGTCGGCAACCTTCCAAGGGAAGCGCCTGCCCGACACAGATTTGCAGAATGACCATACCACATTCTGGCGCCGCTACGAGCGTCTTGTCGTACAGGGTGGATGCGGAATTATCGGCCATGCTTGATCCCTGGCCGGGAACCGGGTCTACTGAGGTCGGAACCAGGGCGCCCAGGCCACAAAGCTTGGTGGCCTGGGCATTTGATCGCCTTTTTGGTTCGGGTCTCATTCGGAGAAAATGATATGAATATATTGGCTTTGGTGGCTCATCCCAAGATTTCTGAGTCGCGGTTGCATCGGTCATGGGCAAACGCGATGGAAAACACCAATAAAATATTGGTGAGAAAGTTATATCAAACCTACCCTTATTGGAAGGTTGACGGGGCCGTTGAGCAAGCCATCTTGGGTGCCCATGACAGAATCGTTTTGCAGTTCCCGTTTTATCTTTATGGGTGCCCGCCGCTCATGAAAATGTGGATGGACGAGGTGTTGACCTTCCGCTGGGCATACGGGCCGGGGGGGCAGGCCTTGCGGGGGAAACAATTGTTGATCGCGGTTTCGACCGGCGGCCCTTCGGAAGCTTATCAGGCCGGTGGGTTTCACAATTACACGATCAATGAGTTGCTGACTCCGTACCATCAGATCGCCAATCTTGTCGGCGCCGAGTATCTTAAACCCTATGTTTTTCATCGCGCCCGCAGTGTTACCGACGAGGAGGTTGCCGTGGCGGCGGCCGATTTTGTTCGCTACGTGCTTGATCCGAAAGTGCCGGTGCAGTCTGCTCGTGGTTTTGGCCGCAGCTAAGCGTCGTTTGTCCGGCGGCGCGGGCAATGAATTCAGCCCGAGTCGCGCTCGGTACACTCTGTTGATCGCAGGTCGCCGCGTCGACTCGCTGCTTTTGGCGTGCTCGATTGCGGGCCGAGTCCCTTGGGCCATACCCATAAAGATATACAACAAAATATTCACACCAAAGTATTGTTTCGGGCGCTATTCTCCCCATATCAGCGGTGTGGCTGAAAAAAGCCGTCGGAATCGAACGATTCCAGATAAAACGGCACTGCTGCCGGGAGGGGATGCCGTGCTTGCGAAGACGCGAGGCGGCCTGTGGTTTTCGGAAGGAAACCGTAGCGTCTGGGCATGGAGGGTTCCGGTGCCCAGACGCTGTGTTTGGGGGCTTGAGTAATCGGCCATTATTGGCGTGGCGGTTTGGTCGGCATGGGGTGCTGTGCTGGCGGGGTTGGAAAGATGCGGGAGAGGTAAACGGCAACGGGTCTATCTGGTGGAGGAGATATGCGATACCGGGACAGGATATCTTGCCAGAACAGATGCGAGCGTGAACTTAATGAGGCTGCTCAGCGGCTTGAATTTCTAAGGATTAGTACCCAACGTCTGCGGCTTGATCTTCGCTCTCAGTTAGAGCGACGGCTCGACGAAGTGCGAGGACGGCACAATCGCGGCGTCGCCCGGCTGGAGGCCTTGAGGCGCGCCGAAGCGGACTGTTGGGGTCCTGCGGCCGAGCGGGCGGAGGAGGCGGTATCGGCACTGTGGGAAGCGCTTGGGTGGGTTGAGGATGTTTTGGGCCTGCGCCCGCTGGCGGCGTAGACGGTGATCGGATCGGGAAAATCGGTTGGGGCGGCGCGGTTTCATGATGGGACCGCGCCGCTGGCGTTTTGGGCGTCTTGCCCCCGGCCGCGATCGTGGTACGGTTCGGCCGTTTTTCGCTGACGCTTTGAGGATTTGCAGCCATGACCCGACCGGCCCTGACCCGACCGGCCCACTCGCCTTTGCGTATCGGCACGCGCGGCAGCCCGTTGGCGCTGGCCCAGGCTCATGAAACCCGGGGGCGTTTGGCTGCGGCGCATCCGGCGCTGGCCGAGGCGGGGGCGATTGAGATCGTGGTCATCAAGACCACCGGCGACCGCATTCAGGACCGGACCCTGGCGGAGGCCGGTGGGAAGGGCCTCTTTACCAAGGAGATCGAGGAGGCGCTGGCCGAAGGCGCGATCGATCTTGCGGTGCACTCCATGAAGGATGTCCCGACATGGTTGCCCGATGGGCTCGAAATTTCGTGTTTGTTGCCACGGGTTGATGCCCGCGACGCTTGGTTTTCCGCCTCGGGCCTGGGGCTGGATGCATTGCCGGCCGGGGCGGTGGTTGGCACGGCCAGTTTACGGCGCGCGGCTCAGGTGCTCATGCGCCGGCCTGATTTGAGAGTGGTGCCGCTGCGGGGCAATGTTGGAACCCGGCTTGCCAAGTTGGCGGCGGGCGAGGTGGCGGCGACGCTGCTGGCCCTAGCCGGGCTGATCAGGCTCGGGTTGACCGACGGGGTTACGGCGATCCTCGACCCTGGGGTGATGTTGCCCGCCGTGGCTCAGGGGGCGATTGGCATCGAGTGCCGGAGCCGGGATGAGAATACCCGCGCGCTGTTGGCTCCCTTGGGTTGCCGTGAGACGGCGGCGCGCGTTTCGGCGGAGCGTGCGTTGCTGGCCGTGCTGGATGGCTCGTGCCGGACGCCGATCGCCGCCCATGCGGTGGCCGATGGCGTGGGCGGACTCCTGCTTGAGGGCTTGGTTTTGCGGCCCGACGGCAGCGAGAGTTTCTTGGCCCGGCGTCGTGGTCCGGTGGCGGCGGCGGCGGAATTGGGGCGTGAGGTCGGCTTGGAGCTGAAGGCGGTCCTGCCGGCGGATGTGTTTCTGGCCCGGTCATGACCCGGATTCTGATTACCCGGCCGTTGGAAGACGCCGAACCGTTGGCGGCGCTGCTGACGGCGGCGGGGTATGGCGTGCTGATCGAACCGTTGCTTGATATCGTCTCCTTTGATCACCCCTTGCCGGATTTGGCCGAGTTCCAGGCCGTGCTGTTCACCAGCGCGAATGGCGTGCGCGCGTTTGCGCGGGCAGCCCTTCCACACTCGCTCGCAATCTCGGCCTATCCGGTGATTACGGTTGGTGCCGCGACCAAGGCCGCCGCGCTGAGCTATGGTTTTGAAAATGTCGTCAGTGCCGATGGCGATGTCGAGGAAATGGCTCGGTTGGTGATTGGGCGGTGCCAGCCGGACTCGGGGGCGCTGCTTCAAATCGCCGCAACAGAGCGGGCGGGCGATCTTGCCGGGCGCTTGACCGACGCTGGTTTTGTTGTGCGGCGCGATGTGCGGTATCGGGCGCAGCCGGCCGAAGCCTTGACCCCGGCCACGGTGACCGCTTTGGCTGCGGGAGGGATCGATGTCGCACTGCTGTATTCCCCCCGCACCGCCCGGGTCTTGGCAAAGCTGCTGGGTGCGGCCGGCGGATCACAGCTCAGTTCCAGGGTGGCTGCGGTTTGCCTCAGCTCGGCCGTGGCGGCAGCGGTGGTGGAAGGCGGCCTGCTATGGCGCGCGGTGCGGGTGGCTTGCCGCCCCGATCAGGACGCGCTTCTGGATCAGATCGCGGACTAGTGTTCCGACCGAGTTCCGTCGGCGCGCCTTGTGATTGGGGCTGCGATGCACCCTTTTTTGAATTAAATTCCGTGTTGGCGAGTTCGGCGTTGTTCTCGGGGCAGGGTTGGGCGCTGCGTGTCGGCTCTTCCCGGTACTATGCGGTAAAAATAGTCTGAATATTTATTAAAAATCATATAAAACCCACGATCGGTTGTGAATGTAACGGATATTGTATCAATAATGGTTTGTAAATTTCGTTGATTTCGTCTAGTATCCAAGGACCGGAAGTGGACAAGGCTTTGTGTTCAGTCGTTGCCGTGTATATCGGGATCGCTATAGATGGCAAAGGTGTGCGCTTCGAGGCAGCGGACTAGGCGACTTGCTTAGGGGTGCGCGTGTTTCAGTCGGGCATCTGGGGACGGTGAGGGGGAGAAATGACGCGCGGCCTTCAAAATGGCGGCCGTGAAAGTGGGGGGGGGCTCGGGGGACGCGCCGGCGCGCCGGAGTCTCGGGTCGATGGTCTTCAGTGCTCGGTTTCTCTTGAGCCGAGCGACGCTTCAAGCGACGAGCAGCTTTGGTGGGCTGGCGGTGGGTTCTTGTGTAATCAAGAAATCAACGCGTTGGTGTTTGATCGGGCTGTTCTCGATGAGCTGGCTTCCATGCTCGATGACGCCGAGATCGACGCCTATCTTGCGCTGTTGGAGCCGACGGTGGCGCCACGGGTGGCGGCGTTGCTGCGTCAGGTTGAGGCTGGGGAAATTAACGGCATGGTGGAAACCGCCCATGCCCTGGCCGGTGGCGCCGCGTGTTATGGCCTTTCGGCTTTGAGTGCGGCGGCCCGCATGGTTGAGTATGGCGCCCGCAGTGAACCTCAGGCGGCTCTTTGCCGGGTCATTGGCGCGGCGGCCGGGTTGGTCGAAATGTCGCTCTCGGCCGTGTTCCGTTGGCGCCTCCAATCGCGCGCCGAGCGCGTGCCGAGGGTTTGACCCCGCGCTCTGCTCGTTCCGAAGCCCGCGCGGTTTAATGCCCGCCCCTTTACGGCTGAAGCTGGAGAGCGCGCACCATATCGGCAAGCCCAACTTGTCGGCGCCGTTTCAGGCGCTCGGCGGTGAGAATGGCTTGGACGCGGGCAACGCTGGCATCAAGATCGTCGTTGACGATAACGTAATCATATTCCGCCCAATGGCTCATTTCATCGTTGGCTTTTGCCATGCGCTGGGCAATCACCGCGTCTGAATCCTGGGCGCGACCGCGCAGACGCCGCTCTAGTTCGGGGGCACTCGGCGGCAGAACGAACACACGCACGATATCGTTTTCGGCGCTTTCAGTTAGTTGCTGGGTGCCCTGCCAGTCAATATCAAACAGGATGTCGCGCCCGGCCATAAGTTGGGTCAGCACGGGGGGTTTCGGGGTGCCGTAACGGTTGCCGAACACCGTGGCGTGCTCCAAAAACTCCCCTGCTGCCACCATCGCCTTGAAGCGGGCGTGGTCAACAAAGTGATAGTCCTTGCCATCAACCTCGCCGGGGCGGGGCGGCCGGGTGGTCACCGACACCGACATGGAGAGTTGCGGGTTGCCCTGGAGCAAGCGGCGGGAAATTGTGCTTTTGCCCGCGCCGGAAGGCGAGGACAGCACGAATAGCAGGCCGCGCCGGTGAATATCGGGAGTGCTCATTCGATGTTTTGAACCTGTTCGCGCAGTTGCTCAATGGTCGCCTTGAGGGCAAGCCCGATGCGGGTCAAGTCGGTGTCGGTCGATTTGGAACAGAGGGTGTTTGCTTCGCGGTTGAATTCTTGGCACAAGAAGTCAAGTCTCCGGCCCACCGTGTCACCAATCGTCAGCAATTCGAAGGCGGCGGTGATGTGGGCGCGCAGGCGGTCGAGTTCTTCGCGCACATCACCCCGGGCGACTAAAAGCGCAAGTTCCTGGGCCAGCCGCTCTTCAGGCACAGCCGGCGCCGCGTCGGTCAGGATGGCGAGTTGGGCGCGCAGGCGGGTGCGCAACAGGGCGGGCTGGGTCGCGGCCGATGCGCTGGCGGCGCTGACCAGAGCCGCGATTTCTTCCAGTTGGCTGGTTAACACTCCGGCAAGGCGTTGGCCCTCGTCGGTTCGGGCGGCGGCCAGGCGGTCGAGCGCCAGTTTGAGGCTGGCAACGAGGGGCGCTTCCAGCTCTTCCAGTTTGGCGGCTTCGTTTTCATCCAGCACTTCGATGACGCCCCGGACGCCAAGCAGCCCTTCGAGTCGTGGTGGTGGTGCGTTGTCCCCGGCAAACTCCCGGGCCAGGGCCATCAGTTGGTTGAGCAGCGGCCGGTTGATGCGCACTTGCCCCGCAGTGGTCGCCCGGCTGACCGTGAGCAGCAGATTGAGCGAACCGCGTTTGAACCTGCGGGCAATCTCGGTCCTTGCCACTGGCTCCAGCCCATCAAAGCCGCTGGGCAGGCGAAAGCGGGTGTCGAGGCTGCGGCCATTGACGCTTTTCACTTCGATGGTCCAGGAATAGCCCTCAAGCTGCCCCTCGGTTCGGGCGAAGCCGGTCATACTGACGATAGGATTGGCGATGGCCGCGGGTCCTCTCACAAATGTGCCTTGGGGTATTATAGCCTTAGGCACCGTAGCCGACAACAAGCCAGGAGGCGGCATCATGCGCGACCCTCATTGCATTTTGATCACCGGTGCGTCGAGCGGCATTGGTGCCGCGCTCGCCGAACTTTATGCCGAACCGGGCCGAACCCTGGCGCTGACCGGGCGCAATTCGGCGCGGCTGGAGGGCGTGGCCGCGCGCTGCCGGGTCCGGGGCGCCCTTGTTGTGACTGCGGCTCTGGATATCCGGTCGGCAGGCGCGCTGGCCGATTGGATTGGCGAGGTGGATAGCGCGACCCCGATTGATCTTTGCATCGCCAACGCCGGGATAGCCCGGGGCAAGGACGGGACGAGCGAAAGCGCGGAAGCGATCAGGCAGATTTTTGCCACCAATGTCGATGGTGTGCTCAACACCGTGTTGCCGTTGTTGCCCGTGATGCGCGAACGCCGCCGGGGCCAGCTTGCGATCGTGAGTTCGGTTGCCGGGTTTCGGGGGCTTCCGGGCTCGGGGGCTTATTGTGCGAGCAAGGCCGCCGAGCGGGTGTTTGCCGAGAGCTTGCGGGCCGACCTTGCGCCGTTCGGAGTCGGCGTGTCGGTGATTTGCCCCGGCTTTGTCCATACGCCGATGACCGACCGCCATGCGTTTCGAATGCCCCTTGTGATGGAACCCGAGCGGGCGGCGGGGATAATCCGGCGGGGCCTTGCGCGCAATCGGGCGCGGATCGCTTTTCCTTGGCTGACGGTTGCGGTTTGCTGGCTGCTGGGTGCGCTGCCGCCCGCGTGGTCCGATGGCTTGATCCGCCTTGCCAGCGGTAAGTCTTGAGGTTTAACGGGGCAAACGGGGGCCGGAACAGCAATAAGGGGAGGCGTGGCCTCCCCTTATTCGTGCGGTAACTTCGCGGAACTGCGATATTACGCCTTGGAATAGCCCCAGACCGACGCCGGCGGGAAGTTGCGCGGGGTCCAGCCGAGGCGCTTGCCTTTGAGGCCCAGCTTCTTCATGTCGAGCGGCGAAGTGGCGCAATAGGTGTAGAGAATGAAGCGGCGGCCTTCGGGCAGCACGCTGAAGATCGCGGATACGATCTGCTTTTGAAGGTCAACCGGCAGCAGCACCATCGGGATGCCAACCACCACCGTGCCGACCTTGCCAACCAGGGCGTCGCCGATGAACTTCTTGGTGTCGCGGCAATCGCCGTGAACAACGTTCACATCGGGGTAGGTCTGGTGGAGGAAGGTCGCCAATTCGGGATCGATTTCGATCGACCAAACCTTGGCGGCCGGAATGCCGGCTTCGAGCAGGGCGCGGGTGATGGCGCCAGTGCCGCCGCCAAACTCAACCACGATCTCGTCCGCGCCGCAAATGACGTGCTTCGAGATCAGCTTGCGCAGACCGATCGAGGACGGAACGATCGAGCCCATGGATAACGGGTTGGCCAGCCAGCGCTGAAAGAAGACCCAAGCGGCGGGAGGAGCCTTGCGACCCTTCGCCTTATCGACGGTGACGACTTCAGTTTGAGACATGTGCGGCCTTTCGCCGTTAAGTGTTATAGGCCACGCCCCCGGGACGAGAGCCATGCTCATCGTGCCAAGTTCAAAAGCCCCCGTACATGCCCGAACTTTTAACAAATCGGGGGCAACGAGGACAACACCGAAAAGCCGGTGATCCGTGCGGGCGGCATATTTTGGTGTCGATCTGACATTTTGGCACCGGATGCCCCCTCTCCTTGCCAAAAATTAGGGGAGCGAAAGGGGCATCCGGTGAATGAGGGTCCCGGCATAGGCCAAGCTCGCGACCAAGCCGGTGGCAAAGAGGGCCGATGCCGCCGCGAATCCAAGACCAATGGCAACCGCCAAGCCATCATGCTCAATCAGCCCAAGAGCGATGATGAGCAGGCCAAAGCCGGGCAGCCAGCCGATCAGCGGAATCGGGGTGATTGCGATGGCCGCCATGATAAAGCAAATGGTGCCCAGCCGCCGTTCAAAGCCGCTGGCGGTGAGGTGCGGCCAGCGGGGCGTAAGCAGGCCCTCGATCCAGCGCAGGCGCGGCAGAACGCTATCGATCAGCCGGGCCGCAGCCTCGGTCGACACCGAGCGGCGTTGCAGCCAGCCCGGCAATTCAAGCTCATAGCCGCCGCGCATCCACTGAAACGTGAAGAGAAGCACGGGCAGGTTAAACAGCACGGAAACGCCAAGCGGAACGGGCATCACGGTGGGCAGGGACATGACCAGCAGGATGCCGCCGATGGTCCGGTCGCCCAGTGCCGACATGGCATCGGCCAGCGTCACCCGTTCGCGCGGCAACGCTGCCCGAAACTCGGCCAGAACCTCGGAGATGCGGCGATCGTCGGTGAAGCCGTGGCTGGTGGGCACGGGATGAACCTACCTTTATAAGCGTGTGCGCTAAGAGGCCGTTTCATATCAGTAATAAGACGATAGCGCCAGCCTCAGGCGCTTTGCTGAAGGGTCGCTATTTCGAGGGCTTCCTGGGCGCCCAGCCAGTCGTCTTCTGCGGTGGCGATGCGCTTTTTCAGCTCGCCCAGTTCGATTTGCAGTTTGGCGACTTCGGCGGCAGGACCGGCATAGATGTTTGGATCGGCTAGGCGCGCCTCGAGTCGGGCTGTTTCGGCGGCGAGTTTGGCAACGCGTTTTTCGCCATCGGCGGCGATTCGGCGCAGTGGCGCGAGGGCGGCACGGTTGTCGGCGGCGGCTTTACGCTGATCGCGCTTGGTCGGCTGGCCACCGGATTGCTGGCCCACGCCGCTCTTGCTGGCCGAGCGCGAGCGGTCGAGCAGCAAGGTGCGGTAGGCGTCGAGGTCGTCTTCATAATTGGTGCAGGTGCCGCCTTCGACCAGCCACAGCCGGTCGGCGGTCAGCTCGATCAGGTGCGGGTCGTGGCTGATCAGGATCACGGCGCCCTCAAAACCGTTGATCGCCTGGATAAGCGCGGTGCGGCTGTCGATGTCGAGGTGGTTGGTCGGCTCATCGAGCATCAGGACGTGGGGGGCGTCGCGGGTCATCAGCGCGAACAAAAGCCGAGCCTTTTCGCCGCCCGAGAGCTTGGAGGTGACGTTTTCCGCGCGGTCGCGGGCAAGGCCAAAGCGGGCAAGGTGGCCCCGCACATTGTCTTCGGCCACGTTTGGCATCAGCCGTTGCATTTGTTGGATCGGGGTTAGGCTAAGATCCAACTCGTCGGCCTGATCCTGTGAAAAATAGCCGACTCGCAGCTTGCCAGAGCGGCGGATTTCGCCGGCCATTGGTTTGAGGCGTCCGGCGAGCAACTTGATCAACGTCGATTTACCGTTGCCGTTGGCGCCAAGAAGGGCGATCCGGTCGTCGATATCGATGCGCAGATTTATCGTGGAAAGAACCGCCCGGCCGCCATAGCCGGCGGAAATACCCTCCAGATTGATCAGTGGCGGAGCCAGCCCCTCGGGGCTGGGGAAGTTGAACACCGGCGTGTTTTCCTCGACGATCCCGACGATCGGCTCCATGCGCTCCAGCGCTTTGATTCGGCTTTGGGCCTGCCGGGCCTTGGTCGCCTTGGCGCGAAAGCGGTCGATGAAAGACTGAAGGTGGTCGCGCTGGGCCACTTGGCGCGATTGCAGAGCGACCAGCCGTTCCATGTTGGCGCGCCGGGTGCGCTCAAATTGGTCGTAGCCGCCAGCATAGCCGACCAGTTTGCCTTGATCGATGTGAATTGTTCTGGTCGGCACCGTATTGAGCAGCGCCCGATCGTGACTGATCAAGAGAATAGTGTGAGGATAGTTTTTGAGGAAGCCCTCAAGCCAGATCGTTGCTTCAAGGTCGAGGTGGTTGGTTGGCTCGTCCAGCAATAAGAGGTCGGGAGCGGAAAATAAAATCCCGGCCAGCGCCACGCGCATCTTCCAGCCGCCCGAAAATTCGCCCACCGGCCGGGCCTGAGTTTCCGAATCGAAGCCGAGCCCGGCCAGAATTCCGGCCGCCCGGGCCGGTGCGGTATGAGCCTGGATGTCGGCAAGGCGGGTGTGAATCTCGGCGATCCGGTGCGGATCGTGGGCCGTCTCGGCTTCGGTGAGCAGGCTGGCGCGTTCACGGTCGAAGGCCAACACGGTATCGAGCAACGATTGAGGGCCGTCGGGCGCGTCTTGCGAGAGGCGGCCAAGACGGCAGCCTTGCCCAATCGACACCGTTCCGCCATCGGGCGCCAGTTCCCCCGCCAGCAGCCGCAACAGCGTGGTTTTGCCGGTGCCATTGCGGCCAATCAGGGCCACCTTGTGGCCGCGCGGCACGACGGCGGTCGCCTGGTCGAACAATATCCGGCCGCCGAAGCGGAAGGTCAAATCGTTGATGTGAAGCATGTCGGCGCTATGTGGTAACGAACGGTTGACCGGTTTAGAGCGCCATAACTCTGCGCTTTGCAATGGATTTTTTGTGAGCCACAGGCTAAGATGCTGGTTGGAATGATGTCGGCGCCTCCCAGTCGTTTATCGTCATGTTGGCGAATGGGCTCGGCGCGGAAACGGCGACCAGAAGGGTGCCTGTCATGACGACGTTCGTGGGTAGACTTTGCCTGGTTGGGGCAGGTTTGGCGGTCGCTTCGGCGCTTTCCGCCTGCGCTCCTTATCCTTATGGGGCAGGGGGGCCGGCTGTGATGCCCACGGCCTCATCACCGGTGGTGATGCCATTGGCGCCGCCGCCAGCCTATTCTTATCCCAGCTATGCAACGGCCGTGGTTACCGGCCCGGTTTTTGCTTCCCAGGTCATACCCATGCCCGCCGGGCCGCCGATGATGGCGGCGCCGGTTATGGCAGGGCCAAACGCAACCGCTCCGTGCCCCTGCCGCGATCGACGGTAGGGGCCGATAAAATGTTCTGGTGGGGGCTGGTCATGGGCAGTTGCCGGAGTTGGATCAGGTATTTATATGTAGCGTGGGTCGTAATGGCCATGTGTTCGGTGGCATCCGGTGCTGCCGCTCAAGCAGTGAGCTATTTTCCCTATAACACCGGCATGGTTGCGCCGGTTATGGTCGTCCCCAATGGACCGACCTTATTTGCCTCTTCGGTCCCCACTCTCAGCGAAGAAGTGATCGTCAGGACCGCACAGCCGGCTTATGAGCCGATTATGCCGAGAATGATTGTGCCGCAAGGGACTTATACTGTCCAAAAGGGGGCGCACCTCAGCTCCGTCGCGCGGCGGACCCGAACGGCGCTCGGCGATTTAGTGGCGCTCAACCCAACACTCTGCCCCGACGATTTGTTGCCAGCAGGAACGGTAGTTTTGCTACCGAAAAAGGGGAACTGGTAGACAATGAACGTGAATGTGTTCATCTGCCATGCAATAGAGCGAGCGCGGTGCTGGCGTATCAGTAAGAAAGATCGTCCTATGTCTAATATGATCAGAGTGTTTTTTCTTTTTATCATCTGCTTTATCGCGACAACAATGCTCAGCGGGTGTATCGCACCCTATTATTATGGAACCTATTATCCTGGTTATTCGGCGGCATTGGCTGGCGGAGCGCCAGTGAAGGGCTATCCGGCCTATACGTCGCCGGTCGTTCCCTCTCTTACGTATTATACGCCGGTGATGGTGATGCCGACCAATGAACGTCCGGTTATTTCGATGCCGGGCTTCAACATTCCCCTTGAATAGGGCTGATCTCTGGCGCCCGAGTGTTTGGCGCTGATAAAAGCTGCCGGGGCGTTGAAACGCGCGGTTGCCCGGGGCACGTCCCAGCGATATAAGGTCGCACCCAACAGAGACCCCGAGTTCAGGAGTTGAAAAGACGATGGCCGTTGAACGCACCCTCTCGATTATTAAGCCCGATGCCACCCGCCGCAACTTGACCGGTGCGGTAAACGCCAAGTTTGAGGCCGCCGGCCTTCGTATCGTTGCACAAAAGCGTCTGTGGCTGAGTCGCGCCCAGGCCGAGGCATTTTATGCCGTTCATGCCCAGCGGCCGTTTTATGGCGATCTTTGCACCTTCATGACCTCGGGTCCGGTCGTGGTGCAGGTATTGCAAGGCGATAATGCTGTGCAGGCCAATCGCGACATTATGGGCGCGACCAACCCGGCAAACGCAGCCGCCGGCACTATTCGTAAGGAGTTTGCAGAATCGATCGAGGCGAACTCGGTTCACGGCTCCGATAGCGCTGAAAATGCCGCGATTGAGATTGCTTTCTTCTTTTCCGGCATCGAAATCGTTGGCTGACGTTTGGTGTTAGAGCGGATTCCTGCTACGGAGAGAGTTCACCCCTGCGCGCCCCGCTCTAACGCCGAGGTTGAGAGATCTTTTGGAAAAGAGGGGCTCACCGCCCCTCTTTTTTAACTGAATGACACCAGCAGCATTCCCGCGCACACCAGGGTAACGCCCGCCCAGCGCCGCCGCGAAACATGCTCTTTCAAGATAAACTGCGCACCGGCCGTGGCCATCACATAAACCAGCGCCGTTGCGGGGAAGACGTAGCTAAGGCCAACGAAGCTTAATAAGGCCAAAAACGTAAAAAAGTGAATCGCGGCGGCGCCGATCCCCGTCATTAAAGTCCGGTTCCCGGCCATTTGGCGAAAAGTTTTTATCAATGCCCGTGGGCGAAAGTCATGGACCTCGCCAATTTGTTTCATTGCTTTTGCGACCAGAATATCGCTGGCTGCGTCGGCCGTCACCATAAGCGCGACTAATATCACAGTGATGGTGATCATGCCGCAATCTCCTGGTCTTGAGGTGTCGCCGGCAGTTGTTGTTGGCGCTCGTTTTTGGCCGAACCGACCACCAAGGCCACTCCTGCTGCGACCATTACGGTGCCGGCCCAGTGCAGAGGGCTGATGGTTTCGCCAAGAAGCCAGCCGGCCAACGCAACGTTGATCACGATTTCAACCGAGATCACCGGCAGAGCCAAGCTCAACTCGGTCCACGATAGAACCAGGGTAAAGAGGATGGTGAAAGCGGTGAGCCCCGCCGCGCCGGCCCATAGCCAAGGGTTGGTCAATGCGAACAGTGCCAAGTCCGGCCACGACCCGGAGGTTGCGGCAAATTGCTGCATCCCCAGGCTAAGACAGACATTCCCGGCCGCCTGAACGGCCACGGCGAGGGTGAGAAAGAGAATGGTTTTCATGGGTGCGAGCCAGACTTTGGGAAAAAGAATTGGCCCGTTGCCGGGCCAATCCGATCATAGCCAAGGCTGGCGGTTCCGTCACTTCTTGAGCTTGGCGAGCCGCTCGGCAATGCTGCTGCCGCCGCTGGCAGCGTTCCCGCCCTGAACTTCACGCAAAGCCGACGCAATATTAGCGTCGTCGGCGTTGGGTTTGCTGAGAGTTGTCAGCGTTTCCGCCTTAAGTTTAGCGGCGTCCGACTTGGCTCGCGCCTCGTCGGCCCGGCGTTGCATGGCGTCGGTGGCCACCGTCAGCCCACTTATTTTATTACTGCGAAGGCCGGCGACTTCGGCTGCGCGCTGTGCCTTTTCGGCGCTGCGTTCCTGGTCTTGAAGGGCGCGCTGCATGTCACGCTTGGCGCGCTCCAATCCTTGCTTGGCGTTTGTTAATGCTTCAGCTTTCTCTCGATAGGCGGCTTGTGCCTGATCGATCAGCTCTTTGACCTCAATGACATCTTTCTCCTCGGCGGAGACCTCGGGTTGAAGCTGTTCCAGTTGTGCCACCAGCTTATTGAGGCTCGACTCGACGCCGGCCTTATCCGCTGTTGTCGGGTCATCGAGTTTGCGTTGCAGCAACTCTGCTGCCGCCAAATATTGGTCGTAACGCTTTTTTACCGCATCATATTCGCGAAGTTCGCGGTCGTAATCGGCGCGTAGCTTCTGAATAACCGCGCCCGCTTTGTCGAGGTCCTGTTCCATTTGGTCGAGTTGGGCCTGGGAGGCCGATTGGGGGTCCATCTCGACGATCGCCTTGACGATATCCTGGCCCAGCTGTTGACCTTTGACGCCGACGAAGGATTTCATGAACGAAAACATGCGGGTTCCTCTTCAGGGGTAGTTAAGGAAGCGTGTCGGAGATATGGGGGCTGTCTCAAGAAGCGCAACGGTTTGGCACCACAAATGGTTGGCATAACATTGTGGCGGGCAGGTGGCGGAGTTATTATACCCGGTATGAGCAGCTCTGTCACAGCCCCGGTTATCCGCCGCGCCGACCGCCCCGAGGGTGGCCGCCGTTTTCGTTTGGTTTCCGACTTCAAGCCGGCGGGCGACCAGCCGCAGGCGATTAAGGAGTTGTGCGCCGGGATCGAACGGCAGGAACGCGACCAAGTGTTGCTTGGGGTCACCGGCGCGGGCAAAACCTTCACCGTGGCCCACATCATCGATACGCTGCAACGGCCGGCGTTGGTGCTCGCACCCAACAAAACGTTGGCTGCCCAGCTCTATGGGGAGATGAAATCCTTCTTTCCCGACAATGCGGTCGAGTATTTCGTCTCCTATTACGATTACTACCAGCCCGAAGCGTACGTGCCGCGTACAGACACGTACATCGAAAAAGAAGCCGACGTTAACGAGC
>CAIZDL010000056.1 GCA_903931735.1 uncultured Rhodospirillales bacterium | reverse complement strand
TGTAGCCTTTCGACCGCAGCGGGGCTTCGGGACCGGGCGATTCTTCTGCTTCTGGCTCGTCTTGGTTTGCGATCCGGCGATGTCTGGGCCATGCGCCTTGGCGACATCGAGTGGGAGGAAGGAACGCTCAAGGTTTGTGGCAAGGGGAGGCAGGAAGTCCGCTTGCCACTACCCCAAGATGCCGGCGACGCTTTGCTCGATTACTTGACCAAGGCACGGCCGAATACCGGGGCTGACCGCGTCTTTCTACCGATATTGGCGCCCTATCGGCTGTTTCGGAGAGCCGCTTTCGTTGGGGACGTCGTTAAACTGGCCCTGAAGCGGGCCGGGATTACGAACGCACCATCGCATGGCGCCCACATGCTCCGGCATTCGGCCGCCACCGCCATGCTGCGGGGTGGCGCTTCTCTCGAAGCCGTCGGGACGGTTCTGCGCCATCGTTCGGTGGAAACGACCGCTCATTATGCCAAGGTCGACCGCCTCATGCTGAACCGGGTCGTCCAGCCATGGCCGGAAGGTGTGCTATGCTGAGCGCCGACGTGGAACGCTACCTGGAGATGAGGCGCGCAAGCGGATGCAAGTTTCTCAGCCCCGCTTACCCCTTGAGGAATTTTGCGGCTTTTGCCGAAGCTTGCGGTGATGCGGTCGTCCACACGTCTCGTGTGCTCGAATGGGCCATCCTGGCGCCGTCTCTCTCTCAGCGTCGCCTCCGCCTCCTGATCGTCAGGCGCTTCGCCTTGATGATGCGGGCCGAGGACAACCGTCATGAAGTGCCGGCTGCCGATGCCCTGGGACGCGCACATTTTTCACGGCCTCTTCCCTACATCTATTCCCCGGAAGAGATCACCCGCCTGATCAACGCCGCAGCCCGGATGGGACCGCCGGGATCGATCCGGCCCCTGACCTATGCGACACTGTTCGGCCTGCTGGCCGCGACGGGTTTGCGCATCTCCGAGGCGCTGGCCCTTCGCATTCAAGATATAACGGAAGATGCTCTGATTGTCCGCGAGACAAAATTCAACAAAAGCCGGATGGTTTTCTTGCATGATACCGTCATTAAGGCGCTTTATGCCTACCTGTCCACACGCTCAAATCTTGGTGTCCTGGAGGACACCCTTTTCATCTCGACCGAAGGACGAGCACTCACGAACCGGATCGTTGACTACACCTTTTTACGGCTGGCCCAGTCGATCGGACTGAGGGGAGAGCCCGGTCAACCCGGTCCCAGGGTTCACGATCTCAGGCACACATTTGCCGTCCGCTCGCTGGAGCACTGTCCGCACGACCGGGACGCCGTCTTTCGCCACGCCGCAGCGCTCGCCACCTATCTCGGCCACTCCCGGATAGAACATACATACTGGTACCTGGAAGCAACACCGGTTCTGTTAAAGCAGATCGCTGCGGCAGGAGAAGCGCAGTACCTTGGAGGTTCACCATGACCGCACTCGCTCCTTACCTGAGCACATTCCTGCGCGAGCATTTGCCCCGTGAAAGGAATGCCAGCATTCATACCTCTGAAACCTATGCCTATAACTTCCAGCTTCTGGTCTGTTTTGCATCAGATCGGCTGAAAATTAAGCCGAGTCAACTGGAGATCGAGCAATTGAACGCACCGCTCGTTCTGGCCTTCCTCGAACATATCGAGAGCAAGCGCGGTAACTCCGCCAGAACCCGTAATGTCCGTTTAGCCGCTATCAACTCCTTTTTCCGCTTTCTCGAATGCCGCCTACCATCCAGTCTCGATCAGTCTTGCCAAATCCACGCTATAGTGATGAAGAAGACAGATCAAAGGCTCATCAGTTCCTTGACCAGAGATGAGGTGCAAGCACTCCTCAACGCACCGGACCCACACACCGCGTCCGGAACCCGCGATCGGGCGATGCTGTATCTGGCCTTTGCTACCGGTTTGCGCGTCTCTGAGTTGATCGGTCTTCAGATGGATCAGCTTGAAACCAGGGCTCCTGCGACAATCCACGTCATGGGCAAGGGGCGGCGCGAGCGTGTGCTGCCCTTATGGAAGGAAGTCACGGTCGCACTGAAAGCGTGGCTCGCAATCCGGCCGACAACCAGAGACCGCGAATTGTTCCTGAACGCATCCGGTCACGCCATGACCCGATCCGGGTTCGAGTACATCCTGACAAAGCACGTTGCCGCTGCAAAGGAAAAGCAGCCATCAATGTCAAAAAAGCGTATCAGCCCTCACGTTCTGCGCCATACCTGCGCCATGCACACGTTGCAAGCAACGGGAGACATTCGAAAGGTCTCACTCTGGCTTGGTCACGCCAGCATGCAGAGCACGGAAATCTATCTGCGAGCCGACCCGACGGAGAAGCTCGAATCTCTCACCAACATGACACCGCCAATATTACGGCGAGGCCACTTCAGTGCCCCGGATAAACTCTTGGCGATGCTCAAGGAGGCAGGGAACCCTAAAAATATGCGGTGTAATTTCACCTGACATGCCCCAGAAACGGCACCTCAGCGTCAAGAACTCAACATAATTCTCAACTCTTCATAACATGCGCTATCAGTGGATTTCCCGGGTTCTGATGAATCCGCTGATCGAGCCTGACGCGGTGATGGCGCCGTTCGTGCGCGAGGTGCTCTGCCGGTTGGCGGCCGAGGGTCAGCCCTTGGTCTTGATCATGGACCAGTCC
>CAIZDL010000055.1 GCA_903931735.1 uncultured Rhodospirillales bacterium | reverse complement strand
GATCAGCGATCAGCACAGGTGTCGAGTCGCGCCCGGAAGCGGAACGATTTTTGAAGCTTTACCTTGCCGGAATGGAGTCCCCCCTCCCCGAAGAGAGGACCGTTGCGGCCTTGCTCGACAGCTACTCGGCAGCCAAGTTGGCAGCTAACCAGCGCAAGGCGGGGTCCAGGGTGGCCGAGATCGCTCGGGACAACAGTTGCGCACTGCAGGAAATCGATAGGCGGCGAGTTGAGGCCGAGCAGTCGGTGAAGTGCTTGCGGGGCTCTGACTTCCAGGTCGCACACCTGAAGCGGCATCTCGGGAATCTGCCAATCACGGCTATTAATAATGGTGTTGTAAGAAAATACGAGAAGGACCGTCGAGCTGAGCGCCGCCACATCGCTGAAGATGCAATGCGTAACGACAAGACAGTTACTGGTGGCGGGATTCTAGCTGACGCAACAATTGGTCGAAATCTTGTTGTGCTGAGGGCTGCGATAAATTGGGCGCAATTTTTGGTAACGATCAAGTGTGACAAAGGCTTCCGGGGAGACTCGGTGGCCTTTTTGTTTTGGGCAAAATGCGATTCCGCCGGTGCTCGCGGCGGCTTCCGGTTGACTCTCACCGAACCTTTTCAGTACGTTGCTCAGACAAAGGGCATGGGATCAACGGTAAAAGCTACTCACCAGCCCGCAACCAAGCTGGGGTTCGCAAGGCACGCCTCGATGGATCCAGAAAAACTCGCGACAACATTCAGGAGATCACCAAAAGGTGTGGTGGTCACCGGTGTGGGCGGGCAGATTTTGGCGACCAACCCTGCTTTTTGTCGGACCCTCAATTATAACGACTTCGAATTGCGGGGAAGCCTGGGCGAGACGATTATTCCGCCCGAGGACCGCAAGATCCGAGCCGCCGAGCGCGCGCGCCTGTTGGCCGAGGGAGCCGGCTGCGCCCCGGTGCCGGTGCGCTACCTCCACCGCGATGGCCACGTTGTCACGGTCATCGAGAGCCGGACGCCACTCTACAACGACGAGGGCAGCGCGCTCGGGATTTTCGCGCTGATCGATGCCATGCCCGACGACGTTGCCGCACGGGCGGCGCTGGTGCCGGTTTATCGGTCGGCGGCCCCGCCTCCCCCGCGGGACTACACGGCCGGGGAAACCAAAGGCGTGCGGAGCGGCACCACCGATGACGAACGCTTTTTCGGCCGCATCTTTGAAGTTTCGGGTGAGGCCTATTTCGTGGTCGACGCCGAAACCGGCATCGTGGTTAACTGCAACCAGCAAGCGGGGGAGTTGGTCCAACGGCCGATCGACGAAATTATCGGCGCCCCCCAGGCGCTCCTCCACCCCAACGACGAGCGCGACCATTACTGGGAGTTGTTTTGTCACCGTGCCCACCAAGTCGGGCGCCAGACCAGCGAAGTGTTGGTGCGCCGCTCCGACGGCAGTACCGTGCCGGTTGAAATTACCAGCACAACCATGGCCTGGAACGGCCGAATGCTGGTGATCAGCATTTTCAAGGATATTACCGAACGACGGCGCACCGAGGCGGCATTACTGGCCTTCGCCAACCGGATGCACGCGATTTTATCGTCGATGTTTGATGCCGTGATCACCGCCGACGAACAGGGCATCATCGAGACTTTCAACGATGCCGCCGAGCGACTTTTTGGCTGGCGCGCCTATGAAGTCATCGGCCGCAGTCTGGCGGTACTCATGCCGACACCGATGCACGATCAGCACGATGTCTTTATGACCAACTATCGGCGCGGCGGCCAAGCCTGGAACATCGGCAAGGAACGGGAACTGGTCGCCCAGCGCAAAGACGGCTCGCTGGTGCCAATTGAGCTGGCCATCACCGAAATCATTGATCAGGGCGACTACTTCAATACCAGCGGGGCCGGCAACGGGCGCCGCTCTTTTGTCGGCGTCATTCGCGATATCACCGAGCGCAAAAGTGCCGAGTCGGCGTTGCTAACCGCCAAAAGCCAGGCCGAACTCGCCAACCGCGCCAAGAGCGAATTTCTGGCCCACATGAGCCATGAATTGCGGACGCCGCTCAACGCCATCATCGGCTTTTCTGAAATTCTCAAGCGCGAACTGTTTGGGCCGTTGGCGCCGCGTTATGTGGAATATGCCGAAACAATCTTTGAGAGCGGGCAGCATTTACTGGGAATTATCAATGACCTCCTTGATATGGCCCGCATCGAGGCCGGGCGCTTCGAGCTGATTGAGGAAAGCATCGACGTGGCGGCGGTGATCGAGTCTTGCCTGACCATGGTGCGGGCGCGGGCCGATCATGGCGGGCTGACGGTCGGCTCGCGCGCATCACCCCGGGCGCCGCGCATCTGCGCCGACCGCCGCTCGGTGATGCAGGTGTTGCTCAACCTGCTCTCCAACAGCGTCAAGTTCACGCCCCGGGGCGGCTGCGTCACCGTGACCGCCGGGGTGGGCGATTCGGGCCAAATGGTTATCACGGTCGTCGATACCGGCCCCGGCATCGCCGCGGAAATGCTGCCGCGCATCTTCGAGCCGTTCCAACAGGCGGATTCGCGCCTATCGCGCAAAATCGAGGGGACTGGGCTTGGCCTTGCGATCAGCCGTAACCTGATGGAACTGCACGGCGGCTCCCTCGGTATCGAGAGCGAGGCCGGTCAAGGCACCATCGCTCACATGCGCTTCCCGGCGTCCCGGCTGATCACCCAGCCCGCCTCTTGATAAGCGGCTGATAAGCCTGGGCCACCGTGTTTGCGGTAATCACCGACCAATCGAAGTATGCGCGAACATAGGCCTGCGCCGCCTCGGATATGGCCCTTAACTCGGCGGCCGGCATCGCCTGAATCGCGATCAGGGTTTCGGCGATGCGCTGGTTTTGCCACGCTTCCAAGTGAAGCGGCGCCGCATAGTCGGACTGGCCCTGCTCGAACAAATCAATGATGAACCCGGTCTCCCGATCGCGCACAAAAAGCGGGAAGGCGCCAGCGTTGCTGCACACCACGATACAGCCCATAGCCATGCACTCCAGCGCCGCAAGGCTGGTAGACTCGGCGGTGGACAGGAACATCGCAAGATCGGTCTCGTCGAGCACCCCCTTGACCTGATCATGATTGAGGAAGCCCTCGAACGTCGCCCGGCCAACGAGGCCAAACTCGGCAATCCGCGCCTCGATCGCCGGACGCAAAGGGCCATCCCCGGCCATTCTGAGGTGAAATCTCAAGGTATCCCAGGCCAACCCCAACGCATCGATTACGAAGTGAACACCGTTTTTCGGGTTCATCCGGCGCAGCGTGGCAAGACGCAGCGTTTCGCCAACGTGCTCGAAACTCCGGTCTCCGGTGGCGGAAAAGCGTTTGGTATCAACGCCATTGGTCACCTCAACCACGCGGTCGCGCGCAACGAAACGCACCGCCACGGCGGTCATTTCCTCGCTGGTGGCAATGATCCGCCCGGCCCCCTTCATGGAGAGCCACCGATACATCAAACGGATCGGGCACCGCCCAACCCCGCTATCCAGCACCCCGAGCCCATGCAGCGTCACCACGATGCGCTTGCCGGTCAGCCAGCCCGCGATCACCGCCACAAACGACAAAAACGAGGTGTGGTGAACGTGAATAACATCAAACTTGGGAAACATCCGGATAAACCGGGCCAGCCAAACAAAGAAATAGGGCAATGCCCGCCGCCCCACCGCATGGGGCAGCCGATGCACAGGGCAAATATCCTGGTATTCAACCGTGGCGTCATCCGCCAAGCCGGTAACAATCTCCACCTCCCAGCCTTGTTCGATAAGGTTTTGGGTTAAATAGTGAAGATGAAACTCGGCACCGCCGATCAGCGGCAAATAAGTCTCCAGAACTTGGAGGACCCGACCTTTGGAAGCAGCGGACATGACCAACCGGCGAGGCAGTGTTGCGGGGTGGGCCAAACGTCACGGCCCGACGAAGACGCCAGCCTAGCCGACCCCACGCAAAAAATCCACCCGGTCGCTATTTCAACTTGAAATCCGCCACTCGCCGGTCGAGACGCTGGATCGCGCGCATGAGTTGGCTGCCCTCCCAGCCGAGCCCGCCGATGGTCGGGGCGAGGCTGAATTTCACCTGGGGCAGCGGCAGGACCCGCAACCGCATGGAATCAACAACATAAGAATCGCTCTGATTGATCGAAACCAGAGTAGTGATCACCGCGCGTTGGGCTCCGGCAATCGCTCCCGGCTCTCTCTGCTCCCAGCGCGAAAGCTCCCGGTCGATATAATCAATGTCAGCATCGGAAAGATTGCGAATACGGCCAAACTTAACAGTAACATCGGGCGGAAGACCGATGCCATTTTCAATCTCTTTAATTTTATACCCACAATCTCCGATCATCGAAAAGAAAGTCGACTTCTCATCACTCTCCTGAAATTTTTTGACCATCGCCGCAGGCGTCGGAGGTGTCACCGCCGCAAACAGAGACCCAAAACTATAACTGATCCAAGTCCAAATACCGCTACCATAACTGGCGACCAACTCTCCAATATTACGATCATCGGTAGGGTCGTCGTTCTCGTCGACATCGGCCGGGGCGACGGCAGCGGTGGCAATGGCGCTGGGCACCGCGTTGATCGAGGGAGCGACCCTCTGGCCCTGGGCCGAAACCTCGGCACTCCCGGCGACCAAAACAAAAGCAGCGAGCGCGACTCTCTTCATGGCTCTCTCCTTCACCGGGTGAAACGTTCGAGGCGGAGCGCCGAGCGCCGGTCTTCGGCGCGCTGAGCGGTCGGCAAGGGAATGAGCCCGACGGCCTGAAGATATCCCGAGGGGCCACGCGCCTCCTCGCTTGTCGCCTCAAGAATAAACTGGCGCAAACCAGACACGACACCATGCCCCTCATGGCTCCGCATATGGGCCCGTTTGATGTAATAATAAAGCGTCTGCACCCCCTCATACGTATCGTTGGCAATCGTTTCAGGTGAGGGTAAAACGCCATTAACGGGCAGAATGCGCAGCGTGTTCTGGTGAGCGAGCGCCTTAAAATAAGGCAGAATGCCAATAACACCGGGCGGCCCCTCAGCCATTTTGGCCGGCAACACATCTTCATAGAACACGCCAAGATCAACCACCCGGCCATCGGTCCTGGGCGTGATACAGAGGCGCACACGATCGACTTTATCAAACGTGACCTTGATCACCGGAAACTTACGGCATCCGCCCTGAAGAAACACATCGTCGATGAAGCTATGTGTGCCGGTAGTCACCCCCGGCATCAGCAACCGAATTTCAGTGGCGGGCAGCGATCGATCGATTTGCTGCCACCGCAGGTTCGCGTTCGCCACCAAATCCTGGCCCTGGGGCACCTCGGCGGCGATCGCCTGGTAAATAATTTTGGGGGTGAGCGAAATAGGTTGATCATCGCGCCGCCCGACAAACGCCACAGCGCTGTAGCCGGCCGAGATCTCGATAATATCGGCAACGCCATTTTCAAGACAACGGTCAAACTCTCCTTGCCGAATACGGCGGGTGGCCGCGACAATATCGGGGAATTCCTTCCCCACACCCGCGCAAAAGCGGGAAAAGCCGGCCAGAGTCCCCACCAGTTGAATCTCGGGCTCTCGATGTTTCCAGCGCGCAACCCAGCGGGAGGTGATGGCCCGGGTGAGTGGCGTCATCGTCTCCGAACCGGCAATTATGATCTGTTCCCGGTCGACCAATCCCCCCGCAGTAACATATAAAAATTGTTCCGGAATGTCTTCAGCCCAGGCAACAGCGGCGCTGGACAGGAAAAGAAACGCTGCTCCCGCCAAAAACGCCTTCATCATATCAGCCCTCCAACCGCGAAACATCCCGCACCGCACCGCGCGCCGCGCTGGTAGCCATGGCGGCGTAAGCGCGCAGAGCGGGCGAAACTTTACGAGCACTGGCGGCGGGTTTCCACGCCTTTTCGCTCCGGCTGCTATGACGGCGGGCCAACTCGGCATCGGGAACCGCGAGGGTCAGGGTCCGGCCGGGAATATCGATTTCAATGAGATCGCCGTTCTGAATGAGGGCGATCACGCCGCCTTCCGCCGCCTCGGGCGACACGTGACCAATGGAAAGCCCCGAAGTGCCACCGGAAAAACGGCCATCGGTGATCAGGGCGCACGCCTTACCCAAACCGCGCGATTTCAAGTAGCTGGTGGGATAGAGCATTTCTTGCATCCCCGGCCCGCCGCGCGGCCCTTCGTAGCGGATGACCACGACATCACCGGCCTTGACCTCTCCGCCCAAAATTCCCGCGACCGCCGCTTCCTGGCTCTCGAAGACCACCGCCGGCCCGCTGAAAACCAAAATTGAGGGATCAACCCCCGCCGTTTTCACAATACACCCGTGCTGGGCGAGGTTTCCCGAAAGCACAGCCAAGCCACCATCCAGGCTATAAGCCCCGGCAAGACTGCGAATTGTGCCCTTCATGCGATCAAGATCAAGGTCTTTATAACGCCTGGACTGGCTGAAGGCGGTCTGACTCGGCACACCCCCTGGCGCTGCCTTAAAGAAATCATGAACCAGCGGGTTGCGCATCACATCCCACTCTTCCAGCGCCGCACCAAGGCTGGTGCCGTAAACGGTCGGAACGTCGCGGTTCAGCAAATCGGCGCGATCAAGCTCAGCCAGGATGGCCATAACGCCGCCGGCCCGATGCACATCTTCAAGGTGGGTATCGGGATCGGAGGGCGCGACTTTGCACAAATTGGGCACCTTGCGCGACAGCCGGTCGATATCCTTCATGGTGAAATCAACCCCGGCCTCGCTCGCCGCCGCCAACAAATGCAACACGGTGTTGGTCGAGCCGCCCATGGCGATATCCAGCACCATCGCGTTCTCAAACGCTTTGAAACACGCGATGGAGCGCGGCAAGGCGCTCTCGTCGTCCCCCTCGTAATAGCGTTTGGCAAGCTCGACCGAAAGCCGGCCCGCCCGCTCAAACAAGCCTCGACGGTCGGTGTGGGTGGCAACAATGGTGCCGTTGCCGGGCAACGCCAGCCCCAACGCCTCCATCAAGCAATTCATGGAATTGGCGGTAAAGAGGCCCGAGCACGAGCCACAGGTGGGACACGCCGAGCGTTCCATCTCGGCCACATCCTCGTCGGCAACTTTGCTGTCGGCGGCGGCAACCATGGCGTCGATCAAATCCAGCGCTTTGGCTTTGCCGCCGATAATGCCGCGCCCGGCCTCCATCGGCCCGCCCGAAACGAACACCGCCGGAATATTAAGCCGCAGCACCGCCATCAACATGCCGGGCGTGATTTTGTCGCAATTGGAAATGCACACCAGCGCATCGGCGCAATGCGCGTTGACCATGTATTCCACCGAGTCGGCGATCAACTCCCGCGACGGCAGGCTATAGAGCATCCCATCGTGGCCCATGGCGATGCCATCGTCGATGGCGATGGTGTTAAACTCCTTGGCGACGCCGCCCGCAGCCTCGATCTCGCGCGCCACCAATTGCCCCAGGTCCTTGAGATGAACATGGCCGGGCACGAACTGGGTGAAGGAATTGGCCACCGCAATGATCGGCTTGCCAAAATCGCCGTCTTTCATGCCGGTGGCGCGCCAAAGGCTGCGGGCGCCGGCCATGTTGCGGCCATGAGTGCTGGTGCGCGAACGATATGCGGGCACGGGCGATTCCTCCGTTGTCCCAATTGATCAGAGCCCACCGCATACCAGGGAACGGCGCCGGGCTCAAGCGGGGCTTGGAGTGGCGCGGCGCACCAATGTCTTAGAGCGGGTCACATCATGCTCTAATCGGGGGGCTTCCCCTCCCCCGCCATTTCCAGCATCCAGTCCGGCCAGTCGCCGGCGCAAAAGGCGGGGTGGGTTTTGGCGGCGGCGATGATTTTGGGCTCCAGGCCGGTGAGCCGGGCCTCCAGCGCCGCAACCTGTGCCTGCGCCTCGGCCGAATGGGGATCGTCGATCAGTCGGTCCCAAGCGTCGAACGCCTCGGCGGCGAGGCGGTGATAGTCGTCGAACGCCTCGCTCACGGCGCCAGCGCCCGCGTCAAGGCATCCACCACCCGCCCAACATCATGATCGGCCATGGCGGGATAAAGCGGCAGCGACAAGGTTCGGGCGTAATAAGCGGCGGCGCCCGGAAGCGCGGGCACCGGGTAGCGACGGCGATAATAAGGCTGCCAAGGCACCGGAATATAATGAACCTGGGAGCCGATACCCTCGGCGCGCAGGCGGTTCATCACGGTATCGCGGCTGAGCCCCAACGCCTCGAACTCGATCAACACCGAATAAAGGTGCCAAGCCGCGATCACGCCCGGAGTCCGCCCGAGCGGCCGAAGCTGAGGCAGCAACCCCGCCAGCCGCTCATCATAAAGCCCGGCCAAACGACGGCGCCGGGCGGTGAACCGCTTGAGTTTGCTCAACTGGCTCAAACCCAGCGCACATTGAAGATCGCAGGCCCGATAGTTGAAGCCCAACTCCTGCATTTCATAATACCACGGGTGGGCGCTGCCATCGGCGGCAAAGGCCTGCTCGGGCAGACTAAAAGCGTCTGCCGTGCGCGCCATACCGTGATTGCGCAACGAAGTCATCCGGGCCGCCAAGGCCGCATCGTTGGTGGTGACCGCCCCGCCCTCGCCCATGGCCACCGTCTTGACCGGGTGAAACGAAAACACCGTGTAATCAGCCCACCGGCAGTCCCCCACAGCGCCACTAGCGCCGGCCCCCACAGCGCCACTGGCGCCGGCCCCCACAGCGCCACTAGTGCCGGCCCCCACAGCGCCACTAGCGCCGGCCACCACAGCGCCACTGGCGCCAGCCCCCACAGCGCCACTGGCGCCAGCCCCCACAAACTCATAGCGGCTGCCGGCGGCGTGGCAGGCATCCTCGATCACCACCCAGCCCTTTTGCCGGGCCAAGGCGGAAAGCGCGGGTAGATCCCCAAACTGGCCGGCGAAATCCACCGGCAGCACCGCCTTGACCGGCCCGCCCGCCCGCGCCGCCGCCGCCTCGGCGGTTGCGGCGGTGATCAGCCCGGTGTCTGGGTCGACGTCGGCGAAGACCACCTCGGCCCCGGCATAGCGAGCGCAATTGGCGGTGGCAAGAAAGGTGATGGAGGGGCAAATCACCCAATCACCCGGCCCGATTCCCGCCGCCAGCACTGCCAAATGCAACGCTTGGGTCCCGTTGCCGCACACCACGGCGTGACGGGCAGAGGTCGCCTCCACGAGCCCAGCCTCGAACGCCGCCACCGCCGGCCCGCCGGTCAGCGCGTCGCCCCGCATCACCTGCACCACGGCGGCTATGTCATCATCTTCAATCAGATGCCGGCCATAGGGCAGAAACGACGGATCGAGGCTCATGGCTCAGTCCGCCTCATCGGCGAGGAAACGTTGCAGGCCGGGTTCATCGAGCCATTGATCGTTTTGGTCGGAGGCATAACAAAAACCCTCGGCCACCGGCACCAGCCGGCCACTTTCCACCTCGGGTTTGCCCGGCGTCCAGCCCTGAAACGACGGCATGATCACATAGTCTCCGGTGCTCTCGACTCGAAAAGTATGCGGCGCCTCGCTTTCGGTGATCAACACCTCGTGCAGCTTTTCACCGGGCCGGATGCCAACCACCTTGATTGGCAACTGGGGGGCCATCGCCTGGGCGAGGTCGGGAATACGCATACTCGGGATGCGCGGAATATAAATTTCGCCACCCGTCATGTGAGCCATCGCCTGGAGCACAAACGCGACGCCCTGAGGCAAGGTTATCCAGAACCGGGTCATGCGCGGATCGGTGACCGGCAGATGATCTGCGCCCTCGGCAATCAGGCGGCGGAAGAACGGCAGCACCGAGCCGCGCGAGCCCAGCACATTGCCGTAACGAACGATCGAAAACCGGGTCGGCAACTTTCCGGCTAAGTTGTTGGCGGCCACAAACACCTTTTCGGCGGCCAGTTTGCTGGCGCCATAAAGATTGATCGGGCTCACCGCCTTGTCTGTTGACAGCGCCACCACCCGCTTGACCTTGGCGTGGAGCGCCGCCTGAACCACATTCTGCGCACCGATGATGTTGGTCTGGATACATTCAAACGGGTTGTACTCGGCAATCGGCACATGCTTGAGCGCCGCCGCGTGAACCACATAGTCGATATCCTGCATCGCCATTTCCAGCCGTTCCAGGCTACGTACATCGCCGATGAAGTAGCGCAAGAACGGGTAAGTCTTGACCGGGTAGCGTTGCTCCATCTCGTATTGTTTCATCTCGTCGCGCGAGAAGATAACCAGACGCCGGGGCTTCCAACGTTTACAGATGGTGGCCACCATCGCTTTGCCGAATGAGCCGGTGCCCCCGGTGATCAGGATCGACTTGCCGTTCAGGGACCAGTTGCCCAAATCGTCGTCCGCAGCATCACCTGAATGGTTGATATCCCGCCCCATGCCCCAGCCCTCGCCCGTCTGTCCGCTCGCCCGGCCCCATGGCCGGCTCGCAACGCGCCGAGTGTATCCTCATCCGCGCCGGGCATCACCCCCGATTTGTCATCAAAACCACAACCAGCATGTGATATGTTACAGGTGAAAACGCTGGACACCTAACTCATGACCATTTCAACACCAAATGAGTCCTCGCCGCCCTGGCGACACTGGTCGAAACGCAAACTTTTTTTGGTGATCCTCGGTATCGCCGTCTGCGTCGCCAGCGCCATCTCCCTCATTATCCAACTTGTGGTGGTCCGCCCCGGGGCTGAAGAAGTGCGGCTCGCGGTGGTGGCACCGCTCAGCGGCCCGGCCCAAGCATTGGGGGAGGAGATTCGGCGCGGCGCCGCTCTCTTCGTCAATCAGGTCAACGCCGGTGGCGGGCTCCACCACCGGCCGCTCAAGCTGTTGACCTTCGACGACGGCGACGACCCGGATAAGGCAAAACAGGCAGCCGAAGCGGCCGTGGCCGCTGGCGTGATCGGCGTGGTCGGGCACGCCTCAACGGCAACGCTGACCAGTGCTGCCGAAGTCTACCGCACGCGGGGCGTGCCGGTTATCTCCCCCGCCGCCGAGTTTGATGGCGACACCACCGACAACCCTTGGGTGTTTCGCAATTCGTTCAGCCAGCTTTACGAGATAAGGTTTCTGGCAAATTATCTGCGCAACGTCGTCGGTGAAAAGACAGTTTCAATCATCTATCAGGCTGGCGCCCAAAATGAGCAACTCAGCCAAGCTTTCGACGAGGTGATGCAGCGCTTTGGCACCAAGGTGCTCTACCGCTGGGATTATGACGCAGCTTCGCCCGATTTTGCCGCCCGCGCCCAAGCCATCGCCAGCGATATCAAAGACAAAAAGCTGATCGGCGCCTTTTTGGTGCTGGGCGATGCGCCCGCCAGCGCCAAAGTGCTGACCGCGCTGCGCCGCACCGGACTCGATAACCGGGTGCTTGGGCCTCGGGTTCTGGCCACCAACACCTTTATCGCCGCTCTTAAAGCCGAGTGGGCCGCAAGCGAAGCCCAGATCACCGACCCGCGCAAACGCGCCTCACTAGCCTCCGCTCTCAATGGCCTGCTGACCACAACGCCGCTGCTGTTCGATACGGCGGGGGAGTTGGCACAGGGCTTCAAAAACGGTTATGTCAAAGCCCACCGCGCACCGCCCGACTGGTTGGCCGCCAGCGCTTTCGACGCCACCCGATTGCTGATTTACGCCCACGGCCGCCCCAGTGGCGAGCAAGCGCGGTTGCCTCCCGAACAGCTTCACGAGCGCGAGCGCAGCCGCCTTGCCGCCCTCGACGGCAGCCATGTCCGTATCGACAGCCTGTTCGGCCCGATCGCTTTCAACGCCAAGGGCGTGTCGTCGCCCCAAACCATGATCGGGGTGTACGACGGCATCGACTTGGTAGCGGCGATGACCCAGCTCTCGCCAATCCGCGAAGAAAACATTGGAAACTACCTCGATGAATTGGTCGCCGGGCGCGCGCTCTATGTCAACGATCGCTTCATGTATAAGACCAATGTGGTGTACGCGGGCTTGAAGCTTGAGAAGATTTCCGGACTTGATCTCTCAAATAATACCGTATCCTTGAGCTTTGAAATCTGGTTCCGTTGGCGCGGCTCCATCGAGCCCCAAGACTTGGTTTTTACCAACGCCGCCGAACCGATTCACCTGGAAAAGCCCGAACGCGAAGCCAAAGTCGGCGATATGCTGTACCGGTCCTATCGGGCAAAGGGCAAATTTTTCCTCAACTATTCCTCGGTCGACCGCGCGTACGGCACGCAAATTATCGGCGTCTCGTTCCATCACCGTACGCTTGCCCGCAACAACCTCATGTATGTCAGCGACATACTCGGCATGGATATGAACGGCAGCTCGACTTTGGCCGAGCAACTGTTGAAATCCAATCTGGTGCTCGATCTTGCCTCGGGTGCCAGCGACGCTTCGTTTTTCCAGCGCATGGCGGCCCAGCTTTCCCCCGCCCCCGAAACCACCGACCCGCTGATGGACGCCTTGTTGCGCTCCCGCGTGTTGGCCGGGGTTGCCGGCTGGGTGCTCGACCGGGCGTGGATTTCCCAGGATATCGCCCGCAGGGGGGCCGAGGGCGACCCGGCCTTTGTCGGCTTCGGCAAGCCCCAACCAGAATTTTCGCTGCTCGACATGGGCAGCCTGCTGAAGCCCGACCAAATCGACCCGCGCGACTTCGTTCCCAACGACTGGTTCCTGATCATCGCGATCTTCTCGCTGGTCGGCTCGGTGGTGGCCAACCTGCTCGACCGCAAGGATCGCGGGCAATTCTGGCGGATGCAGACCTTGGGGCTGCGCATCGTCTCGTGGCCGCTGCTGCTCATGTCCGCCGGCAACATGGCCCTCGATTACGGCCTGCAAAACCTCACCACCTCGACCGTCGACATGATCGTTATGACCTGCGCGTCCTTGTGGTGGGTGGTCCCGGCGCGGCTGGCAGTCATTTCGCTGGAACGGTTCGTGTGGGTCCCGCTGGAGATTCGCACCGGGCGCAAGATTCCCAACATCATCCGGGCGATCACGGCGCTGATCATTTACCTGTTCGCCATCTTCGGGGTCATCGCCTTCGTGATGGGCAAAACGGTAACCAGCTTGCTGGCCACCTCGGGGTTGATGGCGATGATCATCGGCCTTGCTGTTCAAGCCAACATTGCCAACATCTTTTCTGGCATCGTGCTCAACCTGGAACGCCCCTTTAACGTTGGCGATTATATCAAGCTCAACGCCAGCGTCATGGGACAGGTGGTGGATATCACGTGGCGTACCATTCGCATCCGTCACCTTGAAGGCCAAATGGTCTGCCTTGCCAACGCCAAAGTCTCGGAAGCGGAAATCCATAACTATAGCAACCTTGACGCCAACTTTGTCCGCATTCCGCTCTTCGTAGACCCGCGCTATGATCCACGGCTGATCCGCCAGTTGGTCAAGGAGGCGCTCAGCGGTTTCGACATATTTTTGAACCTCGCCAGTAACTATTTCGGTCCCGACGCCCAGTTTAAGGGCGTGGAATGCCAAAACGGGATTTGGGCCGCACGCTACCGGGTCAAGTTCTACGTCCAGAAGGGCAACGACGAAAACATGGTGGTCAACGAAGTGATGGCACGCATCTGGGAGCGGTTTCACGTCAACGGCGTCGAGTGGACCCGCCCCGACCCCACCCAGCCGGGAGGCGCTCTCCCCGCTCCCAAAACCGCCATAAGCTGAACCGCCCCGACCGCCCACAACCACCAGGGAGAGCCATGGCCGAACTCGTCCTGCGGATGATCCGAAACCGGCCCGCGACCGCGTATCTGCTGCTGGCATCACTGGTCGTGAACCTTTTGGGGCTGGTTTCGTCGCTGTATGTCATCCAGGTGCTCAACCGGTATGTCGGCTATGGCGTCAGCGGCACCCTCGCCAGCCTGAGCGTGGGCGTGGCCATCGCGATTGGGGCCGAGCACATTTTTCGCCGCCTGCGCCTGCGCTTGGCCGAAGAGATTATTGGTGACGCCGACGAACGGTTGACGATTGGGGTCTTTGGGTTGATGCTCACCGCCAGCGCAGGCGCGCTCGAACAGCGCCCCTCGGGCGAACGTACAGAGCTGATTCGGGGCATTGAGCGTGCCGAGCAAGCCCTCGGGGCAACCAATCTTGCAGCCCTCGCCGATATCCCGTTTTCCGCGCTTTTTCTGCTCGCCCTCGCACTGCTCTCGGCGCCGCTGGCCCTGGTGGCGATTTTATTTTGCGCCGTCTCGGTGTTTATGGCATGGCGCAGCCAACAACACTTGGTCAAGCCGATTCAGGCCCTTAACAGCCTTGGGGAACGGGTGGGCGCGCTGGTTATGGCCACCATCGCCGGGGCCGACACCATCCGGCATTTTCGCGGCGCGCCACTGCTGATGAAGCGCTGGCAGGCCACGACCACCGAGGCCCGCAGCACCCGCGCCGCCATCGCCATTCGCCAGCACGACAGTGGCTCGATGATCCAGGCGATACAAGCGCTGATGGGCGCGTGCCTGATCGCGGTCGGCGCGGTGCTGGTGGTGCAAGGGCAACTCGATGTTGGCGCGTTGATCGGCGCCAACCTGATTGCGGCGCGCGCGCTGGCGCCGCTGACCCGGCTGGTCCAGATGAGCAAGGCCCTCGCCTCTGCCGGCCAAAGCCTCACCAACGCGCGCAGCTTCGCCACCACCGCCAGCGAGCCCGAGGGCCGCAAAACCCTCCCCTCCTGGTCGGGCCGGCTGGAGCTGGATACGGTGGGGCTGATCTATCCCGGCGCGGTGACGCCCCTGTTTTCCAACCTGAAACTGGCGCTGGAGCCGGGCAGCGTGCTTGTGATCACCGGGCGGAACGGCACCGGCAAATCCAGCCTGCTGCGCCTGATCTCGGGAATGATCGAGCCATCCCGGGGCCAGATTCGCGCAGATGGCGTCGATTTACGCCAAATTTCCCTCGACTGGTGGCGTACTCAGGTCTCATGGCTGCCCCAGGAGCCGGTGTTTCTGGAAGGCAGCCTGCGTGAAAACCTCGCCGCCGCCCGACCCGATGCCGATGAAGCGACCATGCTGCGGTGCCTCGCCTTCACCGGTCTGCGCGAGCTAATCGACCGCCATCCGGCCGGATTGGACCAAATATTGACCGGAGGCGGCAGAACCCTCGCGCCGGGCCTTCGCCGCCGGCTGGCCATGGCGCGGGCAATGCTGGTCGATGGCCCGCTGGTGCTGCTCGATGAGCCCTCGGAGGGGCTCGACCGCGAAGGTGCCCAGGCGGTTTACACCCTCTTGATCGACCTCGCCCGGCGGGGCAAAACCCTGGTGGTGATCAGCCACGATCCGGCGATTCTGGGCGGTGCGAAACTGTTGCTGCGCTTTGATGGCGGCGAGCCGGTCCTGCTGCGCTCAGCCCCCGCCGCAACCGAAGGGGCGGGGTCATGACCGCTCTCTTTGGCGCAACAACGGCAAAGCGGCAATTTTTGCTGACCGGACTCGGCCTGCTGGCGGTGGTGATTCTTTGGGCGGCGCTGGCCCCGCTCGACGTGGTGAGCAACGCCCAGGGCGAGGTTACGCCCGCAACCCGGCTCAAAGCGGTTCAGCACCTTGAAGGCGGCATCGTCTCGGAAATTTTGGTGGAAGAAGGGGCGGTGGTGAAAAAAGGCCAACCCCTGATCCGCCTCGACCCGGTGCGCGCCCAGTCCGACGCCAGCGAACTCAACAAGCGGCTGCTTGGGTTGCGGTTCGACGCGCTGCGCCTCACGGCCGAGATCGAGGGCAAGCCAGCGCCGGAAATTCCGCCCGAGCTGGAAAGCGCCGCCCCCGATCTTGCCGCCCAAACCCGGGAGATTTTTGAAACCCGGCGCAAACGAGCGCAACACGATATCGCCATTCAACAAAGTCTGGTCGCCCAGCGGGAAGGCGACAGCCGCGAACTCCGCCTGCGCATGGCCAACAACCGCAAATCGTGGGAGATCATTACCAGCGAGGTACAAATCAGCGCCAACATGCTGCGTGGCGACCTCACCAGCCGCATGGCGCACCTGGAGCTACTCCGTCAGCAGCAAAGTCTGCGCACCCTGATCGAGGGCGACGAAAACGCCCTGCCCCGGTCGGAGGCCGCCGCCGCCGAAGCGCGGGAACGGCTGGGCTCGCTGCGCGAAACTCAACAGGAGCAAGCGCGCAAAGAGCTGGCCCAAACCCAACAACAGGTGGACGAACTCAGCCAGCGCACCCTCAAATTCACCAACATTGAGGAGCGGACGGTGCTGCGCGCGCCGGTGGATGGCATCGTCAAGACCCTGGCCGTGGCAACCGAGGGCGGTGTCATTCAACCGGGGCAAACCGTGGCCGAGATCGTGCCCGCCCAAGACCGGTTGGTGATCGACGCGCAATTGCCAATTCAGGATATCAGCTACGTCCATCCCGGCCAATCGGTGCGGGTGACCCTGGCCAGCCCCGAGGCCACGGTGTTTGGCCATTTGGACGGGCGGGTCATCCGGGTTAGCCCCGACGCGGTGCTCAGCCCTTCCAGCCCCGGCGCTAATCCGGGCGGGCGATCCTTTTACCGGGTACGGATCGAAACCCGACAAAGCAACTTTACAGTAGGCGGGTGGGATTATCAGCTCTATCCCGGAATGCAAGTGGTATGTAGCATCCGTATTGGCAGCCGCTCGGTGGCGGAGTATCTGCTCAGCCCATGGTTCCGGTCTCTTCGCATGGCGTTCCAGGAAAGGTAGCTCAATGATCCTGCGCCTCGCTCTCGCATTTTCCCTTTTCTGGGGCGTCCTTCTTTCAGGCGCGCTGGGGGGGGCTGCCCCCGCCATGGCCGACGAGTACCGCCAAGCGCTGGTGCGCCTGGCCGAGGGGCACAAGCGCGTTGCCGCCGCCAAAGCCGATCTGAATGCGGCAAAGGCCGCCGCCGCCAAAGCGCGCTCGGGCTGGTTTCCCGACCTTACGTTGACCAGCTCCGCCGGGCATCAGCGCATCTACAAAAACAACGCCGACGAATCCACCCGCAAGCCCACCCGTGAGCTGACCTTTGGCCTGCGCCAAACCCTGTGGGATTTTGGCACCACCAACACCACCATCGATAAGGCGGAGGTCGGGGTCCGGCAGGCCGAGGCGGCGTTGGCCCAGGTGACCCAAGACCTGTTGCTGGAAGCGCTGGCCGCCTATGTCAACCTGGAACGGGCACACCTGACCGAGGGCTTTGCCCGGCAGTCTGTAACCAACATCGAAAAGCAAACCGGGATGGAGGAAAGCAAGGTCACCATGGGCGGCGGCTTCACCTCCGATGTGCTTCAGTCTAAAAGCCAGCTCGCAGGCGCGCAGGCGCGGCTGGTCCGGGCCAAGGGCCAACTCATCACCGCCAACAACCGGTTCCGCGCTCTTTTTGGCCGCGAGCCCACCGCCGAGGACGCACGGCAGCACATCGCCCTCCCCCACGATTTATTGCCAACCACCCTCGACAACGCCATCGAACAGGGGCGCAAAGGCAACCGCCAACTTGAAACCCTGCGCCTGACCAGCGAGGCCGCACGCACCGAAATCGACCGGGTGCGCGGCTCGGAGCTGTACCCAAAAATCAACGCCATCGCCCAACGGAAATGGGAGCGCAACCCCGACGGCGTATCTGCGGACCGCACCCAGCATATCTTCAAAGTCGAGATGACCTACCAGTTCAACACCGGGCTCGGCACCCTCGATTCCATTGAGGCGGCAAAGCAAGCCTACCTCTCGGTAGACAATAAATTTATCGAACTGCAAGATCTGGTGGAAGAGCAAGTCCGCAATGCCTGGGAAAATCTTGAAACCGCCCGCGACAACGCCGGACACCTCGATAATCAGGTTCACATCGCAGGGGAGTTTTTAAAGCTGGCCGGCGAGGAACGACTCCATGGACGACGCTCGCTGATCGACGTTCTTTCGGGCGAAACCTCACTCATCAACGCTCAAAGCGACGCCGCCTCGGCCAAAGCCGATGTCACGATCGCCGCCTTTACCCTGCTCCGCTCATCGGGCCTGCTTGAGGCCCTGCTGTTGAAGTGAGGGAGTGCTGAAGTGAGAGGGCAAAGAACAACTCTCACGGCGACTGCTTCGTTTTAAAAGATACTGATTCGCAGCTTGTCATCGCGGGCACGAATTGCATACACTAACGGCAATCAGAGGCAAGCCGCCCCCAGGGCCGACCTTCGCAACCACAGCACAGACCGTTCTTACGAACAGGTTTTGTCGTTAAGGAAGAACCGGGATGGCAGAATGTCGATCAAAACCATCGGTCGCCGTAATCGACAGCAACCCCAATGACCGTAAACAGCTCGCAAATGCCATTGGCAATTACTATTCTGTCACTCAATTTTCTGAAGCTGATGCCGCTCTGGTCGGTCTGCGCAAAGCCCCGCCGGCCCTGATTATCGTAGACGAAATGCTGGTGCCGTGCGGGGGCTACGATTTTATCGGCATGATTCGCGCCGACCGCGCTCTCGCCACGATCCCCGCAATGGTGATATCGGCGCTGGACGTGAAGCGGGTGCGAGACTCGATCATCCGCTGCGGCGGCAACGGCTACCTGCCCAAGCCCTGGATGGCCGATGCCGTCCTCAAAAACATCTCTAAAACGCTGAACAAAGCGGTGGAGAAAAAGTGGGAGCTGCTGCCGGAAATCCAGCGCGTGGCCCTCAAGGGCACCCTTGAAAACATGAACCACGTTGCCGAAGCCTTAGAAACCGGAGGAACGATCAACTACGCCGATTTTCGTAGCAAATGCACACCCCTCATAAAAATGGTCTATGACGGCAATATTAAAAGTGTAATGGAAGCCGTCAACGAGCACGATAATTATACATTTGCTCATTCGTTCAAAGTCGGCACTATGCTTGCCTTGTTTGGCAGCGCGATCGGGCTTCCCGAGAAGGACCAATTACTCCTGGCTAGCGGGGGGTTGCTCCACGACGTTGGCAAAATGAGCATTCCGCTGGAAGTTTTAAATAAGCCGGCCAAACTTTCGGCCGATGAATGGGCGGTGATGAAGCGCCACGTCCCCACCACGATGGAGTTTCTTGCAAGCTGCGACGACATTCCCAAGGGCGCGCTGATCATTGCGGGCCAACATCACGAAAAGCTGGATGGCACCGGTTATCCCAATGGCCTCAAGGGGAAAGAGGTCAACGAACTGGCCCGAATGGCGGCAATCGTCGATATCTACGGCGCCTTGACCGATCGCCGCACCTATAAGCCGGGGATGGAACCGGAGGTCGCGTTTGACATCATGACTCAGAACATGTCGACCCACATCGACATGGACCTGCTAAAAGTCTTTCGTGAGGTCGTGATGGATCAGGCGCGCTAAGGGTGCATTGCTCGCGGACAAGTACGGATGGCCCCCTCCATACCGGGGAAAAGCTTGGAAGTTTCCGCAAAAACTTGATAGTGGACGTAAGGGATCGAAATCGGCGCTTCAGACCATCGGAGCGTAGCTAAGGAGCAATCGCGGTGAGTTCGGTGTTGGTCTGGTTCCAGGGGTTCATCCTCGGCGTGGCAATCGCCGCTCCGGTGGGGCCGATCGGGTTGCTCTGCATCCGGCGAACCCTGGAGCACGGGCAACTGGTGGGCTTTGCCACCGGCATGGGCGCCGCTGTGGCCGACACCATCTATGGCGCAATCGCCGCCTTTGGCGTCAGCGCCATGCTGATTTTCCTCGCCGGACACGAATCCACCTTCCGTCTGGTCGGCGGCATCTTTTTGCTGGCGGTATCGTTACGCACCTACTACCGCGAAGCGACGGTCATCAACGACGAGCCTTCCAGCGACGGCAAAACCTGCGTCGGTGGGTTTATCACCGGCCTCACGCTGACCTTGACCAACCCCGTGACCATCGTTGCTTTTCTTGGCCTGTTCGCCGCCGCTGGAGTAACCGGCAAACTGGAGTTTCTGGATGCCGCGATTTTGGTCTGGGGCGTCTTTATCGGCGCCTCCTCCTGGTGGCTGACCCTAAGCTCTGGGGTGGCGCTGGTGCGTCACCGCATTTCCGAAGATCGGCTGGCGCTGATCAACCATGGCACCGCCATCGTCCTTGCCCTGCTCGGCGTTTGGGCCGTGGCAAGCTCGCTGCTCTAAACCTTTTGTTTTAGAACGGATCAACGCTACGGGGCGTCCCCCCTTTCGCGACCCGCTCTAAGGCCCTGCCCCGGTTTGACGGGATATATGGAGACCTGATTTCGTGGAACAAGATGGTGGAAAGAACATGACGCCCGAACCCATTGAGATTCGTCGCAAACGGCTGCGGTTCCGGGCTTGGCACCGGGGGATGCGGGAATCCGACCTGCTGCTCGGCAACTTCGCCGACACCCACGCCATCAACTTTTCCCAAGAGCAACTCGACCGTTTCGAGACCTTACTGGAAGTGGCCGACGCCGACATTTATAATTGGTACGCCCGGCGCGAGCCGGTGCCGGCCGAGTATGATCACGATGTGATGGCGCTGCTGCAAGCATTCCGGATCAAAGACACCTCACAAAACTAAGCCTCCCAGCCAACGCCCTCGAGCAAATCCCCCGCCTCCTTATCAAACCACTCCCCTTATCAAACCGCCCCCTTATCAAACAGTGTCCAAGTTCAATCTCACAGCGGGCCGCGCCAGCCGCACCCTGATCGGCGGCGCCCCCGAGGGTCATGATGTCCGGATCTTGCTGGACCTCGCCCACCGCGCCGGCAACGCTGGCTTGCTTCATGTCGCCCTCGACGACAGCCGGGCGGCACGGGTGGCCGAAGCGCTGGCCTTCTTCGCCCCCGGGGTGGAGGTACTGTCGTTTCCGGCCTGGGATTGCCTGCCCTACGACCGGGTTTCCCCCAACCCTGCCCTGGTCAGCCGACGGATCGAGACCTTATGCCGGCTGCTGATACCGGCCCGCGAACCCCGCATCGTGCTGACCACCGTTGCCGCGATGATTCAAAAGGTGCCGCCGCGCGCGGCGCTCAAGCCGGCCAGCTTTCGAGCCGCGATCGGCGAACGGTTGGATATCGAACGCCTGCAAAAATACCTTGCCCACAACGGATACTCCCGCGCGCAAACGGTGCGGGAACCAGGGGAGTTCGCCATTCGGGGCGGCATTATCGATATTTTCCCGCCCGGCACCGAGGAACCGCTGCGTCTCGATCTTTTTGGCGACGAACTCGATGGCGTGCGCGCCTTCGACCCTCTGTCCCAGCGCACGACGGAAAAGCGCAACACCATCGACCTCAAGCCGATGGCCGAGTTGTTTCTCGACGAGCCGTCCATCTCGCGTTTTCGCTCGGGCTATCGGGAACTGTTCGGCGCCATCAACGATCAGGACCCGCTCTATGGCGCGGTCAGCGCCGGGCGCAAACATCCGGGGATGGAGCATTGGTTGCCGCTGTTCCATGGCAGCCTCGAGAGCCTCTCCGATTACGTGCCCTCGGCGATCATCAGCCTCGATCATCAGGCGGAAGAGGCGCGCGACGCCCGCCTCGCCCAGATTACCGACTTCTATGACGCCCGCAAAAGTATGCGCAGCGTCGAGCGCGCTGCTGGCACTCCCGCCTACCGGCCGCTACCGCCAGAACGGCTCTATCTCGACAAAACCAGTTGGGAGATGATCCTCGGCTGTCACGCCGTGGCCCAGCTTTCGCCCTTCGCGGTGCCGCCCGGGTTGATCGGGCAGGTTGATGCTGGCGGCCGGCGCGGCCATGATTTTGCCGAGGAGCGCGCCCGGCCCGATATCAACATATTCGATGCCGTTCACGAGCACATTGTCGAGTTGGCAAAATCGGGCCGGCGGGTGATGGTGGCCGGCTATAGCCAGGGCTCGCGTGATCGCCTGCTCTCGGTGCTGGCCGACCATGGCATTGAGGGGCTGGAGCCGGCCTCATGCTGGTCGGATGCCCAGGTCTTTGGGCGCGGCATCCTCGCCATGATCGTGCTCGGGATCGAACACGGCTTTGTGGCCGCCGATCTGGCCGTTATCACCGAACAAGATATTCTCGGCGACCGGCTTGCGCGCCCACACAAAAAGCGCAAGCGCGCCGCCAATTTCCTCGTCGAATCCTCCAGCCTCGCGGTTGGCGATCTGGTGGTCCACGTCGAATACGGCATCGGCAGATTCGATGGCCTCGAAACCGTAACCGCCGCTGGCGCTCCCCACGACTGTCTGCGCATCGTCTATGACGGCAATGAAAAGTTGTTCGTGCCGGTCGAAAACATCGAGATGCTGTCGCGCTACGGCTCGGAAGAAACCGCGGCCCAGCTCGACAAACTCGGCGGCACCTCGTGGCAAGGCCGCAAGTCGCGGGTCAAAAAGCGCCTCAAGGACATGGCCGAAGTTCTGCTGCGAATCGCGGCCGAACGCGAACTGCGCCGCGGCGATGCCCTCGCCGCGCCCGAGGGGCTTTACGCCGAATTTGCCGCCCGCTTCCCCTACCCCGAAACCGAAGATCAGCTCAACGCCATCGCCGATGTCATCGAGGACATGGGCTCTGGCCGACCGATGGACCGGCTGGTATGCGGCGATGTCGGCTTCGGCAAAACCGAAGTTGCGCTGCGGGCCGCCTTCGTTGCCGCACTTTCCGGCCAACAGGTGGCGGTGGTGGTGCCGACAACGCTCCTCGCCCGCCAGCATTACCGCACCTTCACCGACCGCTTCCATGGCCTGCCGGTGGTGGTGGAGCAACTTTCGCGACTGGTTACGGCCAAAGACACCACGCGCACCAAGAAGGGCCTCGCCGAGGGGACCGTTGATATTGTGATCGGGACCCACACCCTGCTGGCCAAAACCATCGGCTTTAAGCGGCTGGCGCTGGTGATCGTCGATGAAGAGCAACATTTCGGCGTTAAACAAAAGGAGCGCCTGAAGGAACTCCGGGCCAACGTCCATGTGTTGACCCTGACCGCGACGCCGATTCCGCGCACGCTACAAATGGCACTCGCGGGGGTGCGCGAACTTACCGTCATTGCAACTCCCCCCATCGACCGACTCGCGGTACGCACCTTCGTGTTGCCGTTCGACCCGGTGGTCGTGCGCGACGCTATTTTGCGTGAACATTACCGGGGTGGCCAAACCTTTTATGTCTGCCCGCGCATCGAGGACATTCCAAAGGTTGCGGATACGATCCGAGAGCTGGTGCCCGAGGTTAAAATCGTCACCGCCCATGGCCAGCTCACCGCCTCGGAGCTGGAAGAGGTGATGACCGCCTTCGACGATCGCGCTTTCGACGTGCTGCTCGCCACCAATATTATCGAATCCGGGCTCGATATCCCCAACGCTAACACCATGATCATTCACCGCGCCGACCTGTTTGGCCTTGCCCAGCTCTATCAGTTGCGCGGGCGGGTCGGGCGCTCCAAGCTGCGCGGCTACGCCTATTTGACCTACAATCCAAAGGGTGTGCTCTCCAGCGCGGCCCAACAGCGCTTGCACGTCATCGAGACTCTGGACACGCTGGGGGCCGGCTTTCAGCTCGCCTCCCACGATATGGATATCCGGGGTGCCGGCAACCTGCTGGGCGAGGAACAATCGGGCCATATCAAAGAGGTCGGGGTCGAGCTTTATCAGCACATGCTGGAAGAAGCGGTGGCCTCCGCCCGGGCTGGCGCCGGTGCCGCCACCGCCGAAGAGCGTTGGACGCCCCAGATCAACCTCGGGATGCCGGTGCTGATCCCCGAATCCTACGTCTCCGACCTTGCGGTGCGCCTCGGCCTTTACCGCCGCATTGCCGACCTTGCCTCCCGCGCCGAAATCGACGCCTTTGCCGCCGAAATGATCGACCGCTTTGGCCGCCTGCCGGGCGAAGTCGAAAATCTGCTGGAGGTGGTGGCGATCAAACAGCTTTGCCGGGTTGCCAACATCGAGCGGGTCGATGCCGGCCCCAAGGGTGCGGTGCTCACCTTCCACAACAACACGTTCAGTCATCCGGAAAAGCTGGTTCGCTATCTTGCCAGCCAATCGGGCACCGTAAAACTCCGCCCCGACCACAAACTTGTCAGCCTCCGGGCTTGGGATGCCCCCGAACAACGGCTCAAAGGTACCCTGCGCCTCATGAACGAGATTTCTGCACTGGCGACATAGCAGCAACAAGACATACCAATGGCCCTAGATATTGACCTTTTTCTGCCCATTGGCGGCCTGCAATTGAAGTGATTTGGTCAGGACGGCACCGAAAATATCGGCCGAAGTCCGGCGTTGGTCGTGTGATCTCGTGGGCGAGAGCCAGACCGACGATCCCCTCAAGGAAATCTCTGGCGGCGTGAAGACGATCGTTCAGAGACGGGTCGGTCAACCGCGCAAGGCCCTGCATTTTCTCCCAACTCACAGCCCCGCGGAGCGAAAGGCCACCAGGGCCAACCAGCTTCCGTAAGGAGAGAAATCGTCTGCATCGCCCCTATGAATCAGACACCGATTTCCCTATGTCTAGATTATCCTAGCGCATATGGGAGGGCTCCCCCCCGTAGCGGTGATCCGCTCTAAAAACGAATCCGCTTGATCGCATCATGCTCTAATCGTCCCTTCCGGCGATTAGAGGGATGTCTATCGGGATTCAAGAAACTTTGCCTAATCAAAGCGCGTTGCTGTAACCTCATCCTCGCGAAAGGAAGTTTGCCAAGTTCGCGGCCGTGCCGGGCCAACGATACCCAGCCATACCCGATTGAGCCTGCACAATTTCCGGTCACACCAACAAACTGCTCACCCGATGACGACACCGCATACCCCCGAACACGGTAAACAAACGGACGAAGAACGCCCCGATTTACCGCTGAAAACCAAGCTGTTAGCGTGGTGGGAGGGCTATGATCTTTCGGGCTTGCGACGCAAGCGTGCAAAGCACGGCGAAGAAGGCGCCGAAGCCCCCGATGAAAGCCATAGCAGCGCTGGCCTGAACCGCCACGGCAAGCCCCTGTGGTCCGCCACCCGAATCGAGGTGGCCGAAAAGATCTGGGGAACGGGCTATGTATTACCGGGCGGCATCGAACTGATCTCGACGCTCATCAAACCCCTTGGCCTCAATCCGTCGATGACGGTTCTCGAACTCGGCTGCGGCCTTGGTGGGGCGGCACGCTGCATGGCGGCCACGGGTTGCTATGTAACCGGGCTGGAAGCATCCCCCTTCCTCGCCGAACAAGGAATGCTGCGTTCAACAAAGGCCGGCATGAATAAACATGCGCCAGTTGAAGTGTATGATCCGGAAAACTTCAAATACTCTAAGAAGGTCGATGCTGTTTTCGCCAAAGATGTTTTCTTCACGATCAAGGACAAGACCACACTCTTTGACCGCGTTGAGGAAATACTCAAACCTCGCGGCCAATTTTTATTTACAGACTACGTGATTGAAGCCGGGAAGCAAACAGCGAAGCCAATCATCACTTGGTGCGACCGCGAACCTCTGGAACCACAACTGTGGACGCTCCAAGGCGCGCTCGATGCTTGCGCCCAATGCAACCTCGATCTCCGAGTCCACGAGGATATCACCATTCCTCACCGCACCCAAATCCTGGCCGCGATCAAAGCGCTAACCGAGCATCTGGAAAAGCATAACCTCGATAAAGAAACCAAAATCAACGTCATTGATGAGGTCGAGACCTGGGCAAACCGCGTCACCGCCCTCAACTCCGGCCTCAAATGCTACCGCTTTTACGCCCTTAAAGGGGCATAACCCGGCCGAGAGGCGCACTTTAGAGCATGGCGCTCTTAACTTTTTATTTTTTAGAGCGGATCAACGCTACGGGATGTGTCCCCCCCCTTCGCGCCCCGCTCTAAAGCAACCCCAACACCGCTTTGATCACGGCATCGGCACCATCGGCGATTTGGGCCACCGACGACTCGAGCATGTAGCAAGGCGAGGTCACGATCTTGTGTTTGCGGTCGACGACCACCTCAGCCTGACGACTCCGAATGTGATGAGCCCCCATCTTTTCCAAAGCGGCGGCGGTGTCGGCATCTTGCCCGATGGTCAATTCCACCTTATCGCCAAGACACTTTGCCAGCAAAACCGGCGCGATACATAACGCCGCCACCGGCTTTCCTGCGGCGACCATCGCCTTGATTACCGCCTCAACCCCGGAATTGACAGAAGCATCCGCGCCGTCGAAGGCAAAGCTCGACAAGTTCTTCGCAGCACCGAATCCGCCCGGAAACACCAACGCATCAACCTCGGCGGCGTCAAATTTGGCAAGATCCGAGATCTCACCCCGAGCGATGCGCGCCGACTCGACAAGCACATTCCTGGTTTCCGGCGCGCTCTGCCCAGTCACGTGATTAATGACATGGTGCTGGTGGATGTCCGGCGCAAAGCAAACGGCCTCGGCGCCATGCCGGTTGATTGCCAACAAGGTCAACACGGCCTCATGGACCTCGGCGCCGTCGTAGACACCGCATCCCGAGAGTACAACCGCGATCTTCTTTTTACCACGCATCGCCGGTCTCCTCGCACACCAACACCAAACGCGATGCGGTGTTCTCAAACCGCATCGCATCGGCTCCTTTAGCAAGCAGTCTTACGGTCCCTCAAGAACTGGAAGAACTCCACGCCTTCCCGCAAGCGCCGCTTCATCATTTCGGGACTGCAAATCATCTCCCAAACGATCGATCCGATCTTGGAACCCCGAAAGTAAAAGCGCTTATAGAAAGTCTCGACCGAGTCGAAAATTTCTGTATGTGTCAAATGCGGATAATGGAGCGGCGCAATCTGAACGCCGCGCTCATCGATCAACTCCGCATGAGCGGTATCAAGCCAACCATTCTCGGTCGCTTCCTGATAAAGCCGCGTGCCGGGATACGGCGCGGCCAAAGAGACCTGCACCGTATGCGGGTTGATTTCGGCGGCGTAACGAATAGTTTCCTCGATGGTCTCTTTAGTTTCACCAGGCAGGCCGAGAATGAAGGTACCGTGGATCTGAATGCCAAGCTCATGACAATCCTTGGTGAACTTTTTCGCGGTCTCAATCAACAGGCCCTTGCGAATATTATGAAGAATCTGCTGATTTCCCGACTCATAGCCGACCAGCAACAGCCGAAGACCATTATCCTTCAATATCTTCAAGGTCTCGCGCGGCACATTGGCCTTGGCGTTACACGACCACATCACCCCCAACTTGCCCAACTTTCGCGCAATTTCCTCGGCACGAGGAAGATTATCGGTAAACGTGTCGTCATCGAAGAAGTATTCTTTAACCTGCGGAAACGCCTTTTGACAATATGCGATCTCCGCCGCAACATGATCCGCGCTGCGCACCCGGTACTTGTGGCCGCCAACCGTTTGAGGCCAGAGACAGAAGGTGCAGTGAGACTTGCAGCCCCGACCGGTATAAAATGAAATGTAAGGGTGTTTAAGGTATCCAATAAAGTAATCCTCAATGTGAAGATCACGCTTATAAACCTCCGACACAAACGGCAGCTGATCCATATCTTCGAGTACCGGCCGCTCGGCATTATGAATAATCGCGCCCTCGGCATCTCGATAACTCAATCCGACGATATCTTTAAACGGCCGCCCCTCGGCAACTTCTTTGATCGTAAAATCAAACTCATTGCGACCGACAAAATCAATCACCGGCGCGCTTTCCAGGCTGCCCGCCGGGTCGACCGCGACTTTGGCGCCGACAAGACCGACCATCAGCTTGGGATTCTGTTCTTTTAGCGCCGCGGCTACTTTAACATCATTGGCAAAAGACGGCTGGGAGGTGTGCATCACCACCAGATCATAGTCTTTTGCCAACGGCAGAATCTTATCCATGCCGATGCGCGCGGGGGGCGCGTCGATCAGCTTACTGCCAGGAACCAGCGCGGCCGGCTGCGCCAGCCAAGTCGGATACCAGAACGACCGGATTTCCCGCCGCGCCTGATAGCGCGAGCCGGCGCCCCCATCGAAGCCCTCGAAGGACGGCGGCTGGAGAAATAAGGTCTTCATCATGGGCGGATGTCTCCGTCGAGGGTCAGTAGGCCGTCGGAATTGACGTGGAATGACTGCGTTCGCCATGTTACGCCACTGCCGCAGAAGCTGGCAAGCAGCACGGCGACCGACAGATAGTCGCGAGCCGGGAGCAGCCACAGCGGCGACGGCAGAACCTTCAGCGTCGCGTCCACCATCAGGTTATAGCCGATCCGGATCGCCATGACTGCCACAAAAATCACCGCCCCATAGAGCGCACCGCCGCTCAAAACCAAAAGCAAGGTCGCTGGCAATAACGGCTGAGTGATGATGGAAGCGGCATAGCCCGCAGGCTCGATCGAGCGCAACGTCCGTCCCCACCGCAATTCATGGCGCCAGAGGGTCAAAAAATCTGGCTCATTGACTTGAGTTTCAATGACATGGGACGAGAGCGCCACCCGCAACCCCAGCGCTCGCACTGCCGCGCCCAAGGCATAATCATCGGCCAACTTATCTACCAATGACTCAAAACCGCCGAGCCGCTCCAAAGTCTGGCGCGTGAGCGCCATGGTGGCGCCGAAACAACCCTGACGCGCGCCAACCAACCGGCCCACGAGCACCTGAGGTAGAAAACTGTGGGTGATAAACATCGCCCCCAGTTGGGACCATACACCAGGCACCGGACGCCCAGTATAAAGACACGTCACCAACCCAACGCCCGGCTCTTGTAATGCTCCAGCGACCGCCTCAAGATAATCTGGTCGCGCCCGCATGTCACTATCGCAGAGAACCAGAATATCGTGTCGCGCCAGCCTCATCATATTTATGACGTTACTAATTTTAAGGTTCGCACCATGAACATGATTACCGACCACCAGCGCAATATCCACCTCTGGCATTTCGGCCTTAAGCCGCTCCACCACCGCAATCGCCGGATCATCCGCGCATCCAACGCCAAAGACCACCTGGAATTTTGGGTAGCGCTGGGTACAAAATGAGCGCAAATTCTCGTAAAGATTGGGCTCGTCGCCACAGAGCGGCTTCAACACCGTCACCGCCGCCCCCCGCTGTTGAACCGGGGCGCTTTCTGCGGCAAACCGCCGCACCATCACCGCCGCCACCACCAAAAAGCCCGCCCCGGCACACGTCGCGGCAATCAGCACGGCATTCACAAGAACAAAGACACTCAGCACGGGGATATCCGATATAGATTCGAAGGGAAAGTGCTGCGGGCACAATGCCGTAGGACAGCCAAACGGTCAAGGTTGGGGAGAATAAAACCGAACGATCCCTCTATCCGCAAGCCACTTTCTTATGCTAAGGCGTTAGGAGTGGTTCACGTCGACAGCGCCAGCGCTCGCTACCCGGGTCAAATAGCCATGTGGCGCTGGGTGCTTTCCTGCCCCACCGCATAATTTGCCGTATTACCGAAAGTTTAAACTCAGATGTTTACGCCCGATGGTGATTCTATGAAAATCGAAAACCAATCCCGTCAAAAGAAAGCAAAAGAGATGACGGAGAAGGAGAAAGACTCATATTTGAGCGAGCACGTTTACTACGGGCGGCAGATGCTAGAAGAAACTGTGAAGATCATAAATAAGTGCAAAACCAACCTCGTCAACAGACGAGATTCGCAAATTATCTTAAACGCCTGCATAGAATCATTTGGTGGGCATGCGAGAGCTTTTATCGAGTTCTTCCAGTTACCAATGCAGCGTCGGTTTGAACAAGATGTGCGCGCCTGTTTGTTTGTAAACGCCACCGTTGCAGCCGAGCTTGACAAAATGGCCAACCGCCTCGGCGACGTTAAAAAGCGGGCCGACCGGCAACTCGCGCACCTCTCAACCGATCGCGAACAAAAAGAGGGTGGGACATGGAAAAGATACTGAGCGACCTCAATGAAATGTTTGCGATCTTCGACCAAGCCCGCCAACAAGGCACCAGCGAAAAGACCGCAGCAACCACACGCAAACCGAGGCCGGGCCAATAAACTTATCAGCGCCGACAACCCAAGCGCTTAAAGTGGGGACGCGCCCTGCGCCCCCACTGATCTCGAACCCTCACACCCCAAAAACCCAGCACAACCGAGTTCAGGCTGACTTATTCATGCCCCGCCCTGTAGTACGCTCGGTGATGCGGGCGGACTTGCCACGCAAATCGCGCAGATAATAGAGCTTGGCGCGGCGAACATCGCCCTTACGGACCAGCTCAATGCTGTCAATACGCGGGCTATAGAGCGGAAACACGCGCTCGACCCCCTCACCATAGCTAATCTTGCGCACGGTGAACGAAGAGTTGATATCGGCGCTGCGACGACCAATGCAAACACCTTCATAGGCCTGAATGCGCTCGCGCGTTCCTTCAATGACCTTGACGTTGACGCGCACGGTGTCGCCCGGCGAAAACTCAGGGATCGTTTTACCCTGGGTCAGCTTCTCGACTTGAGCTTGGTTAAACTTTTGCAACAAATTCATGACACCTATCCTTCACCCGTCTCGGCGGAGCGCTCGCCCGCCAGCCTATTCTTCCGTCGCCGGCGGCGTTTTGCCTCCCGCGCATTCCACTCCGCTTCATGGGCCTCGGCATAAACCCGCCACAGGTCGGGCCGCCTCGCCTGCGTAACCGCTTCCGCCTCAGCCAACCGCCAAGCCCTGACGTTTTCGTGATGCCCCGACAACAACACTTCGGGCACCCCCCGCTCCACTCCCTGACCATCGGTCCAGACGGCGGGGCGGGTATAATGTGGATATTCCAGCAATCCCCCTTCAAAACTTTCCTCGCCAGCGGTCCCGGCGTTCCCCATCACCCCAGGCAACAACCGCACGCAAGCGTCGATTAACGCCAACGCCGCCGGTTCGCCGCCCGACAGCACAAAATCGCCGAGACTGACCTCCTCAATGACCCGCGAATCGAGGACCCGCTGGTCCACCCCCTCATACCGACCGCAAAGCAGGACCACTCCTGGTCCAGCGGCCAAATCCTTCACCAGCGCCTGATCCAAGAGACGGCCCCGGGGAGAAAGATAAATCATCCGCCCCTGCCCCGTTACACCGAGGGCTTGCCCTCCGGCCAACGCCGCCCCAGTCGCCCCCGCCAACGCAGCGTCCAAAACATCTGGACGCATCACCATTCCCGGCCCGCCCCCAAAGGGCGTGTCGTCGACGGAGCGGTGTTTATCGCGCGCAAAAGCCCGAATGTCTACCGTTTCCAACGCCCAAACGCCGTTTTCCAACGCCTTTCCGGCCAGACTGATCCCAAGTGGCCCCGGAAACATCTCCGGAAACAGGGTCAGCACCCGCGCCGTCCAGGCGGGACTCACAACTCAACCTCCTCCGGAGGGTCAATCACCACCCGGCCAGCCGCCAAATCCACCAGCGGCACCGCCGCCAGCGTAAACGGCACCATCGCCGTCGCCCACTCGGGCAACTTCAACTCCAGCATGGTGCCAGCGCCAAAATCATGGACCGCCAAAACCACGCCAAGGTCCTCACCGCCGCCGGCCCGCTCGGCCCGAAGCCCGATCAGATCGGTGTGGTAAAACTCCCCCTCCCCAGGCTCCGGCAGACACGCACGATCAATGTACAACCCCACCCCCAGGAGAGCCTCGGCGGCATCGCGAGTTTCGACACCCTCGATGCGAGCAATCCACACCCCTTTTACCGCCGATTGAAGCCGGACGACAAACTTCCTCCGGCCCGCCTCATCCTCGACCGGACCATAGGCCGCAACCGCCATCGGGTCCTCGGTAAAGCTCCTGAGGCGCACCAGCCCACGCACGCCGTGAACGCCCACAATCTCACCAACCTGGACCCGCACCCCGGCGACCATCTCCACTTATCCCTGAGCCGCCTTCGCCGCCAGCGCCGCTTCCTGCTTGGCCCGCTCCTGAGCCTTGGCCTTGGGGGCCGACTTTTTCGGAGTTTCCTTAACGTCGGATTTTGCAACCAAATCGGCACGACCAAAGAACAGCGCCACACGATCAGTCGGCTGAGCCCCGACGCTCAACCAATGCTTGGCGCGCTCGGCATCGATCTGGATACGCTGGGGATGATCCTTTTCCAGCATCGGATTATAGGTGCCGATCTTTTCGATAAAGCGGCCATCGCGGGGCGAGCGGGCATCAGCAACGATGATGCTGTAAAAGGGGCGCTTCTTGGCGCCGCCACGGGCCAACCGGATCTTCAGAGACATGCGATTCGTGCTTTCCTTGGTTGAGATGGTAACAATAGTCGATATGGCAAAAACGAAACCTTATGCGGCGACAGCCACATCAAGACAGCCCGTCATCAGCGCCCCCCCAAACCTCGCGGCAGCAATGCCTGCATTCCTTGGCGGGACAGCCCCTTTTGACCGAGCTTCTTCATTTTCTTCATCATTCCCTGCATATCTTGAAACTGCTTCAGCAGGCGATTGACATCTTGAACGCTGGTCCCCGAACCAGAGGCAATGCGCCGACGGCGCGAGCCATTAAGAAGGCGAATATCGCGGCGCTCGGCCTTGGTCATCGAAGAAATGATCGCCTCTTGGCGCTTCAACATCTTCTCGTCGATATTGGCTTCTTTTAACTGATTCTTGATTTTCCCCACACCGGGAAGTAACCCCATGATCCCCGACATGCCGCCCATCTTGCGGACTTGCTTAAACTGGGCCGCCATATCGTCGAGCGTGAACGATCCGGCCTGGAAGTTGGCGGCAAGCTTTTCTGCCTCTTCCTGATTGATATGCTCGGCGGCCTTTTCGACCAGGCTGACAACATCACCCATGCCCAAAATGCGCCCGGCGATACGGTCGGGGTGAAAATCCTCCAGCGCATCAATTTTTTCGCCAACACCCAACAGCTTAATCGGCTTACCGGTGATCTGGCGCATCGAAAGCGCGGCGCCGCCGCGAGCGTCGCCATCAATCCTGGTCAACACGATACCGGTCAACCCGACCCTCTGCTCAAATCGGGTCGCGACCGTCACCGCATCCTGGCCGGTCATGGCATCGACCACCAACAGCGTTTCCGTCGGCTTCACAGCATCCCGGATCGCCGCCACCTCGGCCATCAACTCGTCGTCAATCGCGAGCCGGCCGGCAGTATCGAGCAGGACAACGTCGTACCCCTCAAGCCGACCGGTCTGGAGCGCGCGCTTAGCGATCTCAACCGGCTGCTGCCCGGGGATGATTGGCAAGGTTACAACATCGATCTGCTCGCCCAGCACCTTCAACTGCTCTTGCGCCGCCGGGCGCCGAACGTCGAGAGAGGCCATCAACACCTTTTTACGGTCGCGGGTCTTGAGCCGCAACGCGATCTTGGCGGTGGTGGTGGTCTTGCCCGACCCCTGAAGGCCAACCAGCATCATCGGAATCGGCGGCACCGCAACGAGGTTAACCCCGGCGCTCTCTCCGCCCAACATCTCGACCAGATGATCGTGAACAATTTTGATCACCATCTGGCCCGGCGTCACCGAGCGCAACACCTCGGCCCCAACCGCCCGGTCGCGGACACCAGTGATAAAGGTCTTGACCACCGGCAGCGCAACATCGGCCTCAAGAAGGGCGACCCGCACTTCGCGCAAAACGGCGTTGACATCATCTTCCGACAACGCCGCGCGCTTGCGCAGCCGGTCGAAAATGTCTCCCAAGCGTCCGGTCAAACCCTCAAACATGCGCGGCCAACACCCCATGCCAACAAAAAACGCGCCAGTGCGCGAAACTCGCGGACTGACCCCAGAAGCGCCCCCGGCGCCCCAAACATCTGTCGCGACTTTAAAGCCCGCCAACGCCTAAAGTCAACGCCCGAAACGCGAGCCGGGCGCCTCGCCCTGGCATGGAATCCCGGTCCTCTTATCTGGGCCGCGTCACCGACACTTGCACTCGATACCGGAATGCGCGAGACAGGGACCAATCACCGAGAGGATTTGGCTATGAGCGGACCCTGGAAAAACCCTGAAACCATCGTGCTCCATGCCGGCCACCGGCGCGATTCCGCAACCAATGCGGTGGCGGTGCCGATCTACCAAACCACCTCCTACCTCTTCGACAGCGCCGAACATGCCAGCAAACTGTTCGCGCTCCAAGAGTTGGGCAACATTTACACCCGGATCATGAACCCGACCACTGCGGTGTTGGAAGAGCGCATGGCGGCGCTGGAAGGCGGCGTCGCGGCGCTGGCCGTCTCTTCAGGACAAGCCGCCGAGTTTGCGGCAATTCAGAACATCACCCATGCCGGCGACAACATCGTCAGTTCCACCGACCTTTACGGGGGCACCTGGAACCTATTCGCCAACACCTTTAAAACGCTGGGCATTGAGGTCCGGTTCGTCGATCCTGCCGACCCCGAGGCGTTTGTGCGCGCCTCCGACGCCCGCACCCGCGCATGGTACGCCGAAACGCTGCCCAACCCCAAACTCCAAGTCTTTCCGCTGGCTGAAGTCGCCGCACTGGGCCGAAAAATCGGTATCCCGCTGATCGTCGATAACACGGCGGCACCATTACTGGCGAGACCACTCGCCCATGGTGCCGCTATCGTGGTTTACTCAACCACAAAATATATCGGCGGCCATGGCACCTCGATTGGCGGCATGATTATCGATGGCGGCACCTTCGATTGGGCAGCATGGCCCGACCGCTTCCCGATGCTCAACCAACCCGATCCGAGCTATCATGGTGCCGTTTGGGTCGAGGCGGTAAAACCGCTGGGGCCGATCGCCTATATTCTTAAGGCGCGGGTAACCCTGCTGCGCGATGTCGGGATGGCGCTGAGCCCGTTCAACGCCTTCCAACTCATCCAAGGCCTGGAGACGCTGCCATTGCGCATCCGCGCCCACTGCGCCAACACCCAAGCGGTGGTCGATTATTTGGTTAAGCACCCTAAGATTACCAAGGTCATTCATCCGTCACAGCAAACCGGAGAATATCGCCGCCGCGCCGATGCCTACCTTAAAGGCGGATACGGCGGGTTGCTTGGTTTTGAGCTTGCGGGCGGGGTCGATGCCGGCAAAGGCTTTATCAATGCCTTGGAGTTGTTCTACCATGTTGCCAATATCGGCGACGCCCGCAGCCTTGCCATCCATCCGGCAAGCACCACCCACTCTCAACTCACCGTTGGTGATCAATTAAAAACGGGCGTTACTCCTGGCTATGTCCGACTTTCAGTTGGACTTGAGCACATTGATGACATTCTGGCCGATTTGGAACAAGCGCTGGCAAAAATTTAGCGGCGATGCAAGTAAGGACGAGCGCAAGGCTCGTCCTTACTTTTAAACTCGGCAGACGGCCCGCGCCTAAGCGGTCTCCCCGCTTAACAGCTTACGATATGCGCCCCCCATCTCCTGACAACTTTCCGCTCCGATGAGCATCTGCAAGCGCGAGATGACACCCATTTCTTCTTTTTGAATATGGAAAACGATAATGCTGGCGAGGTCCGCAAGGAGTTGGTAGAATATCGTCCACTTGTCTTCCTGAAATCCGCCGGACAACGCATCGTTAGCAATCGGCCGGATCGAGCTTACCAGCGAGCGAATTGCTTCATGCTCGTCGAAAAGCATGTTGGTGATATCTTCAAAGCCAACCTCATCGAGCTTTGGGAATATCACCTTCTCTTCAAATGGCAAGTGATGGCGAACCTCACTTTCCATCATCGCAATCAACTCTTCCAGAAGAGTTTTATCGGCCGGGACCGCGATATCCAGACGTCGCGCCCACTTTCCATTACCGATCCGAACCTCTAGCCGATTGATGATATCCAGCGTGGCCATATGCTCGTTATGTAGTATCCGATCAACCATCAACAACACTCCTTCCTGGGGCCGCCGTTTTTAAGCTCGCCGTAGTGGCAATGTGAGCCTTTGTCTTCTTGAGAACATCAAGACCGAATGCGATAAAGCTCGCGGCCCCGACAAACCCGACCAGCCCACCAAGCCTGATGAGCCAAATGTTGGCCAGGATCAGGCCGGCGCCGACGCAAACCAGCGCGGACAGATGACACCATTGATGAACCACAAGCAACTCGGGTGTGGTTAGTTTGGCCGGGGACAGCGCCTTTGCACCGAAACGGACTGCGTGCATCGAGGCAAGAAACGGAAGAATTCGTTGCAGGACACCCAGCAAAAAAGTCAAATACCAGCCAAAAATCAGGGTAAAGCCGAAGAGAGTCGGCACAAGATCCATTCCAATATCGAGAACGATCAAAAGCGCCAAACCGAGCGACACCGGAAAGAACAGCCAAGCCAACCGGATCAACAAAAACTCCGGCCCCAATCGCGTGCGCATCCGTCCCCGAAGCGTGCGCATCATCTGCCCGATGTGGCACAACGCCGCGCCGAACCCTGCCAAGACACCAACGATCAGGAGAACGCGACCTTCGGCGAGGACACCGACCACCGCGCTGAGTATCCCCAGCGTTGCCAGCACGAAAGCAGCTTGGCCCAGCCTTTCACCCGCAGGTTCGGCAACCGAGAACATCGGGATCAGAATTTGCGAAAATCCCAACACGAACATTCCCATAAAGCCGAAACCGGCCAAAATGAAATGTGCCAGCGCCACGTCTTGATGATTTTCAAGCCAACCCAGCCTGAAATCGGCTGCGAGCCCAAGAGCAAGAAGCACCGCGCAAGCAATCGCCGCCAACGCCGCCCCAATATGCCACCGGAGCAGAGAATTATCGCCCGGCACATACACCAGCCGCGCCAGCGCAACGGCATGGAGCGTCACCGCCCCGCCCAGCATAAGAGCGCCGCCAACCATCGGGCCGGGCTCGGAAAGACCAAAGCCGATAATCAGCCCCGCCCCTCCCGCAACCAACAACGCAAAAGCCAAGTCGCAAGGCCAGCGCGCCGGAGGGGGCAGCGCGAAAGCAACGGGGAGCATCTGAAACGATGCGCCCATCGCGGTCGCCAAAAAAACCCCAAGCACGGTGAGGTGCAACACCCCCAGCACCGGCCCTGCCCCGCCCCGAAACCCCGGAAACGCTTCGGCAAATACGACCAGTCCGGCCCAAGCCAAGGCGTGTGCGACCAGCGCCACCCCGAAAAAACGAAGCGGGATCACCTCAGGAAGCAGCCGTTGGGTGGCGCCGCCCAGCTTTAGGGTCGAGCCCACCGACGAACGGGCTAACGCCGGCCCGTTCCCCCGACTCGCCGATGGAGACTTGGCAACACGGACAACCCGGATATTCCAAAGCCGCTCGCCTTGGCGGCGGCCATAAGTCGCCATTCCGCGCTCATGCAGCAACGAGCGGAGCGGGCCGGGATTGAACGGAGCCAGCAGGATAAGACCACCCTCTTGGGGCATTCCCTCGGCCGCGGCCAGCACCTCGGCAATCGGCTCCCGTCCCGCCGTCAAAATCGGACGAACGTCGATTATGGTCGCGGTGCTGGACTGAAAGCCGGCCAGCCAAGCGGGAACGGTTTCAGGCTCAAGAACTTCATCGGAAATGGCGCCGCCCTGACAAGGAGGAACGACCGAAAGCGCAAGAGCGCCCCCGTCCTTCGAAGTCCCCACCTGCGGAAGAGAGTCTGGGTGTGACATGGTATCCAGGCAAAATCAGATAAGGCAACGAGCCCCGCTCGTTCACCATCATTACCTGGGTTTCACCCCCGAGTCATTGACGATCGGGCAATAAGGAGCGGGACCCAAAACTGGTGCTGCCTCGCGGATTCGAACAAAACTATTTTTATGTAGCAATATCAAGAACTTATATTTTCTCCTAGCGAGCGATCTAGCGAATTTCTAGCGAGGAAGGCGCCGTAAAAATTGACGCCTTCCCTGTCGCGATTCCAGCCGCCATCAGGCGTTTAAACGCTTCAGCTCGATCAATTCGCCCATCGCCGACGAACCGGCCGACCGCGAATGCCTGACGATTGATAGTATGTCGGCGATTGTCTCTAGTTCGGCGAACTTCATCGGCGCAATCAGTCAAGAATTGTTCGGCGAAAAGCCGATCATACTCTTCACCAAATGGGTAATCTCGTGCGTTGAATGCAACGTCGAACTTGACCCTGGATTTTACTTCCTGCAATTGAGCGATTTAGCGATTGCAGGAAGGTTGGACAGATTAAAAAAAACCACCTACCGCGAATTTTACGAATCAAACTTGTCTTGCCGCTACATGCAAAGCGCCAGACAACATGATAGGATGGAACGGAGTCGTAGCCTTCGCTTGCGAGGCACTCTGGGAGCTTTGTCAGAATCAACACTTTACTCTCCTATAAAAACAAAATACACGTATGGCGTTGTTGCCGTAGCGGTTCAATTCTGTTTTATAGGGAGTTTTTTGGCTCCGTAATTTTTGTACATTAAAGGCGGCGAAGGATGCAAGCGGAAGATTGCACCCTTCGCGAATTTCCCTCGATTTAATCCTTAATGGACTTGAGATTGATACCGAAGTCTAGTTTTTGTACCGCCTCGTTCAAGACGCGCAATGGTGGGCGTCCGCCGTAGGTTCGGCCAATACCACCGCCAGCGTGTCCGGTGAGCGCGTCGCTTATCGCTTCATCGAGAGACGCTTCTCGGCATCGATCCTTGAACCCATGACGGAAGCTATGGAAACATTTACGGTCGCAATCAAGCTTTACTTCTCGCAGATACTTCCCAAATAATTTTGAGAAATAATGAGACGGCAACGCATCTCCAAGCTTGATATCTGGAAATAGGCACCCCGCCCCACGCGATTTTACAAAGTCAATAAATTCACCATTTATTATATCATTATGAAGATTAACACTTCTGACACTCTTATATATTTTACCGTCTTCTCGCCTTCATCTATAATTGCGATATACGTGATACCGTTATCCGTTCTAACATCTGAAGTTGTTAGTTGAACAATCTCCCCCATTCTCGCCCCGGTATAAATACCGAGCACAGTTGCCATCGAAAACTTTTGTCTTCATTTTCAAGGCCATCAACGATACCGACTATCTCAACATCAGAGAACGTTAATCGTGACTGCTTTGTTCCCATATCCTTTATCCTGATACCGTCTGTAGGATTTTCCTCTATCAGGCCAGCGTCAACCGCTCTGTTGAAGAGCGTTTTGATAAAACTCAACCGTTTCCGGACTGTTACTGGAGCTGCGCGGGGAACATCTTTCCCAGCGTACCGCTTTAACAGCTCAGGCAGCGGGGCTTTGCTTTCCTCGTTCGATAGCCTCGACGGCGTTTGTAGCGCAGCCTCACGGAACTGCCGAATATGCGCCTTCGTAACCTTGTCCACGGGGATGGCACCCAGAAGTTCACCGAATCGACGAACGCTGTATTCACATTCGGTGATCGACGCCTTGGTGGGCTTGGCCTCAACGACCCACCGTTTAAACAGATCCACGATGGTCAGGAAGTCAACCAACTTCGCTGGGGGCACCTTTCCGGTAATGGCCTCCGTGACGGTCAAGACGTGGTCCAGTCGCTCCGTAATGCTTTGCCGCATTAGGTGCGAGGGCGGCGTCAATGTCCAGGTGCGTACCCAGCTTGGAGAGTTCTTACCGATGGTATTCGATTTTGCGTGCGGCACTGTCCAGTTCCCACGCCTCGATTTGCTCGGCGAATACTGCCACCCTATCGCGGTTGTCCTCCTCGATGGTCAGTTGCTCCTCGCCTTCATGGTCGAAACTGACCTCGGCCTTACCAGCCTCGATTTCTGCTTCGGTAGCGATTCGACGATAAGTGTAGCCCATCCTGCCGAGTTCGGCGGCGGCAGTCTCCCAGGCCGATGACTCCCCGCCCCTGAATCGCGCAAATTCAGTCATCCAAAAATCTAATTTTTCACGCTTACGAATTTCAGCTACCCGCTTATCAGCGGTTCCGAGCGAGATTCGGACGACCTTTTTTTCCCACCGCCAGCCACAGGTTGGCAGGAACTGCGATCTGGAAAAAATAGTTTGTGCCCGACTTCGTGAGGTAGCTGGTCGCCATGATGGTGCCTCGATCTAGCGAGATTCTAGCGATGATTCTAGCGATGAACACCTTGGTTTCCAAGGATATTTTTAAAATCAAAGGGTTGTGGATAGATGGTGCTGCCTCGCGGATTCGAACCGCGGACCTACTGATTACGAATCAGTTGCTCTACCGACTGAGCTAAGGCAGCCCACTTGGGGCGACGTGTTGGTAAGCTAACGACCAAACGGACCAAAGGCAAGGCTGAATCAGGCCTGCTACCATTCCCAGGGTCCAATCACGATAAAAGAATGAACGGCCGGAGGAAACCACCGAGGCGCGCGACGGTCAGCGGGGCGTTTGCCCGGAAAATAAACAAAGTAGCATTTTGCAAGCACTCTGCCGCCTACGGAGCAAGCAGCGATATCTTGCAGCGACAAAATCACCCGCCTTTTTCTGGCGCAAAATTTGCTTTCCACAGTTTTGAAAGATGATGACGGCACCGCCGATTCGACGGCCGGTCGCGTTGTGCTGGTTCGGTATGGCACTTAGTTTGGGGTGATTGTTTTGTCTTCTGGGATGTCTAAAATCAAACCTGCCGGAACACGAAGATATCGTGGGGTACTGAAGCAGGTCGAGGGGCGTATCCGGGCATTGTTTCCGGATATTAACCGCGCCAATCGTGCCATGTTTCGTTTGGGCGATCTCTCCGAGGACTTGCGCATTCTTTCTCTTAACGCGGAACTCGCGGCAGGACGCGCGGGTCCAAAAGGCGCTGCGGTCCGTGCGTTGACCCAATATACCCGAGGCTTGGTTCGACGACTCGCCGAGATCAACACCAATGCCTCGGGGGTGATGTCGCTCTATGACACGACCACTTCGGCCTTGCGGACCCTGCGACATTTGCGGCAACTGGAAGAAGCCTCGGTGCAGGTGGATATCGCGGATATAACGCCTTCCGGTCAAAAGGCTCTCGATGTGTTGGAGCATGTTCGGACCGGACAATTACGCGAAATGGCGATGCGGATCGCCAATATCAACGACGGCACCGCGCGCCTGGGCAGAGTGGTGAATGTGGTTGATGATGTGGTTTCCCAGGCCGCGAGCATCGCCACCAACATTGCCGCCGAAGCCGTCACCGCCGGATCTCACGAAGGCGAGTTCAAAGCAGTTTCCGAGACCATGACCCGATATGTCGAAGAACTCCGTGTCATGAACGATCAGGCAGCCCGGGGCCTCCGGGGGGCGCTCGAGGGCTGCAAGGCTCTAACCGGGGCGGCGTCTATCCTCACCCGACACCAACCCAATCCGGCATTTCAGCCGGCAGTCCAGGGAGCGCACGCCGGATGAAGTGTTACAAGCCGTTTGCCCAAGGGGACCACCGTTGGCTTGTGTTCAGCCAAGATGAACACAAGCCGGGAAGTGTCGTCGATACAAACCAAGTGGCGATTACCTCAGGTGGTCATGCCATCCTGCTGGACCCTGGTGGTATTGAAGTGTTTCCGTCGATGATCGGCGCGTTGGTCCAAGAAGTAGACCTGGACTCAGTGAGCCATATCTTTCTTTCTCACCAAGACCCAGACGTTGGCTCCGGGCTCGCCTTGTGGCGGCAGGTAACGCTACCGGGGACCATGGTTCACATTTCGGCCCTGTGGCCTTCTTATGTGGCGCATTTCGACTCCGACACACACTTTTCGCCAATCCCGGATGAAGGTGCCGAACTCACCCTTGGCGGCACCGCTTTACGCTTCTTGCCCTCCCATTACATGCATTCTCCGGGAGCATTCGCGGTCTATGACCCAACAGCGAGGGCGTTGTTCTCCGGCGATATTGGCGCCGCGATTTTGCCCGGCACCCCGATACGGGATATATGGGTGACCGATTTTAATAACCACGTCCAATACATGGACGGGTTCCACCGTCGCATTCTTGCTTGCCGGGAAGCGCGCGATGCTTGGGTTGAAATGGTGGCGGGCTTGACGCTGGACTTTATCGTCCCCCAACACGGATTGGCGTTTCGGGGCCAGGACGTCCCGCGCTTCCTCGACTGGTTGTCCCGGCTTGAGATCGGAAGCGGCGTTGGCGCCTACCGGGGCCGCACGGCGCGCAAATAATTCCACACTCATTAAGAAAGAGCGCGGGCCATGGCCGAACCAGAAAGAATTGTCGAACTGTTGCGAGTGGTCTCGGGGATCGCCACCGACAAAATCCGTACCATCAAGCAAGTGACCGCCGCCACCAGCATCCTGGCCCTCAATGCCCTGGTTGAATCCAATCGAGCGGGCGAAGTCGGCCGGGGCTTCGCGGTTGTCGCCAACGAGGTAAAAAGCATCTCTGGGCTGATCAACAAGGTTACACAGGAATTGGAGTCGGAACTATCGGCCAATATTAACGAGCTTTCCGATCTCGGCGAAGCGATGGTCATGCACGTGCGTGGCAATCGACTGGCTGACCTTTCGCTTAACATGATCGAGATTATCGACCGCAATCTTTACGAACGCTCCTGCGATGTGCGCTGGTGGGCCACAGACTCGGCGATGGTGGACTGCCTCGCCCAACACTCGGATGCCACCGCCCGCTATGCCAATAAGCGGTTGGGCGTGATTCTCGACTCTTACACCGTGTATCTCGATCTTTGGGTGGCCAACGCCGAGGGTGT
>CAIZDL010000054.1 GCA_903931735.1 uncultured Rhodospirillales bacterium | reverse complement strand
TTCAGATCGAGGACGTACGGCGAAGCAGGCGGTGCCGGACTATCGTTGAGATCAATCAAGGATCACCAGCCCTTTTTCCGCCCTGGTGATCGCGGTGTAGAGCCAGCGGGCGCGGTCTTCCGCCGTGCGACCGAGACCATCGTCGAAAACAATGACGTTAGGCCAAGATGAACCCTGGCTTTTATGACACGTGATCGCCCAGCCCCAGACCGCCTCGATCAGCGACTTCTTCTTCCAATGGTCGCGTTGACTGCGTTGTTCGTCGAGGTGGACGTGATCGTCGAAGTGGCCCTTGTAGATGCGGAAGCGCTCGGGCTTGCCGTTCTTGCGCACGCCGCCGATCCGGTTGCCGTCCTCGCTGGTCAGTACCGCCGAGAAGCACAGCGGGTCTTCGTCCTGGATGTCGTCCAGGGTCAGGAACATGCCGTTGACGACGCCGAGGTCGTTGCGGTTCTTGAGGCAGATGATTTTCTCGCCCCGGCCGGTGGGATACGGGCCGGGAAAGCCGGCGGCGGCCTTCATGGCGATGTTGAGCTGGAGGCGGGTGGCGTTGCGCCCGCAGATCACCTGACCGCCGCGCAGCATCTGGGCCGGGTTGATCGCGCCGCGTGGCATCTTCCAGACGAAGGCGTCGTGCTCGCCGTAGGGGATCGGTTGGCAGGTCCGGGCCAGGGTGGCGAGACGGATGATCGCGGACTCGCCGGCCTGCCGATGAATCTCGGTCAACATCACGTCGGGCTCGGCCTGGGTGAACGCCCCTTCGCCTTTGATCGGCGGCAACTGGCCGGGATCGCCCAGCACCAGGATTGGCTTGCCGAACGCCAGCAGGTCGCTGGCCATGTCGTCGCCGACCATCGAGACCTCGTCGAGTACGATCAGCGCCGCACTGCGCACCAGCGATTGGTCGTTGAGCACGAAGCGGGGCTTGTGGGCGTCCTGAAGCCGCAGTTCCAGGCTGCGCATGCGGGATTCCTCGAGCAGACGCTCGGCCGGCGGCAGCGCCCCGAGCTTTGCCCGGATCTCGGCGATGTCCTGCCGGACCTTCTCGATTTCCGCCTCGGTCGCCTCGGAAACGCGATAGATCAGGCTGTGGATGGTCGAGGCCGGGGTGCCCTTGCGGGACATCACCAGCGCCGCCTTTCCTGTAAAAGCTGCGTAGAGCACGCCGCTGCCCGAGGCCGTGCCGTCGGGATTGCGCACCATGGTCTCCAGCCCAAGTTCCTGGATGGCGTGGCGGACGATGGTGGTCTTTCCGGCCCCGGCATAACCGAACACCCGGAACACCTGCTGGTCCTTGGTGCGGTTCTCGTACCAGTCCTTGACCTTGGCGATGGCGGCGGCTTGATTGGCCGAGAGGGTGATCTCGCTCATGACAGGCTCCAGCACCGGTGCTGCCAGGGGCACATCCGGCATTCGAAGTGGTCGGAATTGGCGGTATGGCGCGGCAGCAACTCGCGAGCGTCGGTCGCGCTGAGGACGGTGACGGCGCGGTCGGAGAGCGCTTGCGCCAGGGCGGCGTCGAACGGCACCAGCTAGTGGTGCAACTCGCAGCTGTCCTTGTTGAGGGCGGTGAAGAGGGTCGGCGCGGGCAAGCCCATGTAAGCCTGATAAAGCGCGATCTGGCCGGCATAGACCGGCTTCGAGACGGCGACACCGCGTTTGACGGTGTCCTGCCACGACTTTTTGTTGAGCGCCTTATGTTCCCACAGCGCCGGCAACGCCATGCCGACACCGGGAGGTGCCGCGACGATCACGCCGTCGATATGGCCCTTGATCCGGCCCCCGGCGGCGCTGAAGCCGAACTGGCCGCCATCGCGGCGATGTGTCCTAAGATCGAAGCCGGCCGACCGTAGCCAATGGATCGACATATCCTCGAACCGGTGCCCCGCCGCGAAAATGCGCAGCGTCCGCCCGTCGAACTCTTCCCCGTCATCCTTCGGCGTGCGGGTATATTCGAACTGCAAGGCCCGCTGGCAGGCGACGCCAAGCCGTGAGGCACCGAGGTACTGGCGCGGCGGCTGGGCCTCGTTGCTGGCGACCAGGGCGGCATCGATCCGGGCATTGATTGCCTCGACCACCGAGGGCGGACGATAGCCGGAACCGTGGTTGAGATCGATAAGCATTGCACAACCTAAAAAGGAATTGGGTCGTTAAGATCGTCCGTCGCCTTCCGGGCTTCGCCGGCAACCCGGATCAGGTGGGCGCGGTAGCCGTCGATCGCGGCTTCGATCAGGCGGTCGATGTCGGCGGCGGGGCGGTGGTAGAACGGTGCCATCAGCCCGAGTTCGCTCAGACTCTCGGCAAAGGGCTTGCGGGCGGCCTTGATGGCGGCGCGTTCGGTTTCGCTTTTGTCGATCATGGCGGTTCCTCAGATCGCGAACAGGGTGGGGTCGGGCTTGCCGGCGGCGGCGCGCTCGGAGCGGACGACGATCCAGCGGTCGATGGCGGCAGTGGCCAGGCACTCCAGCTCAAAGAGGGTCAGCGAGCGGATCGGCCGGTTGAGCCTGACGCTGGCCTGCAACCAGTCGCCGATGGCGAGGGCGGCCTCCCTGGTGGCGTGCGCCTGGAACGCATTCTCGGACATCGCCACCAGTTCGGCCCCCGTCGTCATCGCCGGTCTCCGCTTTACCCGTTGATCCAGGCCGGGCCCGGCATCGCGCCCGGCGCGGCAGGAGCGGCGGCGGGAGCACCTGCCGCAGGCGGCCAACCGGAGGGTTGCGGCGCGGACCAGCCCTGGGCGGGAGCCGGTGCGGGCGGAGCGGCGATGGTCTGGGCGGGCCAGCCCGGAGAGGAAGCCGGTGCGGGCGAAGGCGCTGCCGGCGGCGGGGCGCCCCACAGGCTCTGCTGGGGCTGCGCGGCGGGCGCGGCGGCAGGAGCGGTAGCGGGTGGCGAGGCGGGTGCGCCGCCCCAGGCCGGCTGGCCCCAGCCCTGTGGTTTGGCTGCCGTGGCACCGCCGACCGGAACCTCCTGGCCGCTCATCACCATCTGCCACTCTTTTTCATCGGGGGTGACAACGTGGGCGAGGACGTTCTGGTCGGGATATTTGCCCTCCTTGTCCTTCTTGACGCCGATCTTGGCGACGAAGCCGATGCCGTTGAGATCGGCGAAGCCGCGCAGCGTCCGACGCTGACGGGCCGCCTCGCTTTCGTCCTTGGGATTAAGGCCGAGAGCGCTGTCGACCATGGCGCGAAGCTGGGATTTGGTGATGTTCCAGCCCTTGCTCTGGTTCTTCTCGTCGACCTCGCCGCCGGCCACCACCATGGTCTGCCAGAACTTGCGCCGGGCGTTCGGGCCTTCGGCGACGGTGAATTCCCAATCCAGCATCAGCACGTCGGTACTGGACTTCGAGGCTTTGAGCAGGCCACGGTCGGTGGGCGCCGGACCGTCGACGCCACCAGGGCGAAGCACACCGACAATCTTAGCGAAGCAGGGATCGATCAGGCCGCTACGCTGCGGCTCGGCGTCATTGAGGTCATACACGATGGTGCCTCCTGGGCAGTGGGGTTACGAACGGGACGGGGGTGGCAGGGGAAGGCCGGAAACCGGCGGGGAAAGGACCGGCGTTGCCGGCCCGGTGATCTTGCTCATCAGCGCGCCGAGGTGCGGCGGCTCGACCATGGCCAGCCGGCCGCTGCGGTCCTTGGCGGGAAAGCCCCAGTTGTTGACGGTGTGGCAGATGAAGGCGCGCACCGGCTGGCCCTGGGGTGTCACCACCTCGGCCATGGTGATCACCTCGTCGACGATGCCGGGCAGCTCGAGCCCGGTCTTCGAGCCGTCGATCTGGGGCACGAAGACCTTGCGGTTGAAGTCGTCGGTGGTTTCATTGAGGATGCCGACGAACCAGACGTGCTTGTTCCGG
>CAIZDL010000053.1 GCA_903931735.1 uncultured Rhodospirillales bacterium | reverse complement strand
TGCAAGAACCTCTAGAGATAAAACTTATGTGCGTTGTGAAGATATTACCGATTTGATAAAAAAGGCGACCAGCATAGATTGTCGACTTCATATCTTAGATGATCGGCGGACTGCCAACGACATTACGTGGATCGCTGTTGTTCGCAACGCTGATTTTCGAGAATTAGTGCTCCCCGGCGCCACCGATGACATTGACCGCCAGTGGAAAATCGGCCGGCGATTTATCGTTTGGGGAGTCGACCGAGAACGGGCCATGGATAAAATTAAAATCGCATACCCCGCGGAAAAGGGGTTCACCGTGGCAGCCTTCGATTTGCAGACCACCAAGTAGGATTGGCTCCGCGAGAGCGCAATCGATGACGAAAAATAAGGCCAACAGATATCGGGGGGTGCAGTGATGTTTTTAGAATATCTTGGGATTAGCACCGGGCACGATATGTTGGAAACAATTGTGCTTTTAATTGGGGCCGGAATAACTGGATATATGCTATCTGAAGTTATGATTTATTTATGGGAACTCCGGATTTCCCTCGGTTCAAATTTATCGATCTACCGCGAAACAATTGAGCGCCGCGTTGCTCTAACCAGAAGATTCGGCGAGCGACACGCAAAAATCACCCGGAATGTTGAAGCTGTTGATGAGGAAATCCAGACGCTAATTTCTCAACAAACAGACCTGACAAATAAGCTTCGGCAAATTCAAGATTTACAAAGCCGCTGCGTGCGAACCATTGGCAACCCGATTAAGGGGGCTAAATGTTATCGGGCTCTTGTTACAAATAGTTATGTTAAGGAATATATTAACTCGGGAAATAAACATCCTGTCTATGATGATTCGTGGGCAAGGGCACAAATAGTGGAAGTATGGTCGACATCAAACTCGTTTGCATTGCTTGCTTTGCGCGAAAAATACCCACAAGCGCAGGGATTTACTGTCGATAAAATTGAGCCCGTTCAGAACGAGGCAAATCTTGGTGAATAAATTTTAGCTTTTGGCCAAAGTGCGACTTAAGGTCGCGCCCCCAGGGGGCCGCCCCCCTCGCCGTCACAATGCTGGTGGACAAAGCCTCGGTAATGCTGTCTTCTCACATTGACGCTTTTTTAAGCATCTATGCCGAATGCGCCGCTCGCAAAATCTACGGGAACGGTGGCTGCCCATTTCTGGCTACGGCCGCCGTGTCACACGAGTTCGGGAGACTGGATTATGGCTGAAACGAGGCACCCCTCTTGTTCCCGGCGCCGCTTTTTAAAAATGGCGGGGGCTGCGGGCTTTGGAACGCTGGCTGTACCGGGGGCGGCGATGGCCGACTTCCGTCATCTGGCCCCGGTTGCGGTGGCTAACCCTTTGGCCGAGTACCCAGATCGCGATTGGGAGCACCTTTACCGCGACATCTTCCGCACCGACAGCTCCTTTGTTTTCATGTGCTGTCCCAACGACACGCACAATTGCCTGCTCAACGCCTTCGTTAAAAACGATGTGGTGGTGCGCATCGAGCCGACCTACGGCTACGGCAAGGCCGAGGATCTTTACGGCAACAAATCGTCGGCGCGCTGGGACCCACGCTGCTGCCAAAAGGGCTTGGTGCTGGCGCGGCGGTTTTATGGCGACCGGCGAATTAACGGCGCCTTCATCCGCAAGGGCTTCAAGGCCTGGGTCGACGCCGACTTCCCGCGTGATGCCGTGACCGGCGCCGCTCCCAAAGATAAAATGCTGCGCGGCTGGGACGGCTGGGCCAAGGTGAGCCACGCCGAGGCCGCCGCCTACCACGCCAAGGCGCTTTACAACATTTCCAAGACTTATTCGGGCGAGTCTGGCAAGCAAAAGCTGCTAGCACAGGGCTATGATCCCGATATAGTTGAGGCAGCCGGCGGAGCCGGCACTCGGGTAACGAAATTTCGCGGCGGCATGGCCTATCAAGGAACGACGCGGATTTTTGGCAACTATCGGATGGGCAACTCGCTCGCTCTGCTTGACTCCCACCTGCGAGGCACAACGCCAGAGGATGCCAAGGGCGCAGGCACCTTCGATTCATACACATTCCACACCGACTTGCCACCCGGGCACCCAATGGTTACCGGCGAGCAAACCAACGACTTTGAACTTTTTGATACCGAGAATGCCAAGCTGATCCTGGTCTGGGGCATGAACTGGATCACGACCAAAATGCCAGACTCGCACTGGTTGACCGAAGCGAGGCTCAAAGGTGCGCGTGTTGTTGCAATTACTGTCGAATACTCGGCGACTGCATGCCGCTGCGACGATGTGATCGTGATTCGCCCAGGCACCGACCCGGCCTTTGCTCTGGGCATGGCCCAGGTCATGATCAAGGAGAAGCTTTACGACGCCAGCTTTGTCGCCAACTTCACCGACCTGCCCAGCTTGGTTCGGATGGATACGCTGGAGCGGCTCGACGCCAAAGACATCCTCCCCAACTACCACACCGCCGATTACAAGAACTTTACCAAGGTCTTGGTGGGAGAAGAAAAAGCGGTGCCCACCGCCATGCAGCCGGGCATGGTCATCGGCAGTCATTACGCCCACGACTTCAACGATTATGTGATCTGGGACGAGATCAGCGGCAAACCAGTCCCAGTCAGCCATGATCATGTTGGCGAGCACTTTGCCAAACTTGGGCTCAAACCAGCTCTTGACGGTAAGTTTACAGTCACAACCAATGACGGCAAAGTCGTTGAAGTTCGCACCGTGTTTGATCTCACGCGCGAATATCTCGATACCAACATGACCCCGGCTCAAGTCGCCAAAATTAGCTGGGCGCCCGAGCAAGCGATATTCAATCTGGCACGAGAAGTTGCGGCATCGGGCGGCCACACCTTGCTTGCATGTGGCATGGGACCGAACCAATTCTGGAACAACGACAACAAAGATCGTGCCCAATTCCTGATCATGGCACTGGCCGGCAGCCTCGGTCGCCATGGCGGTAATCTTGGAAGTTATGCGGGCAACTACAAAAACACGCTCTTCTCCGGCATTCCTCGTTATACTGTCGAAGACCCGTTCAATCTGCAACTCGACCCCGCCGGCCCGGTGAAATTGCGCCCGGCTTACCGCGCCGAATCGATGCATTATTGGATTAACGGCGAGCGGCCGATGAAGGCCGGCAATAAAAAGATCACCGCCGGCGCCCATATGCCAACACCGACCAAAGCAATCTGGCAAGTCAATTCCAACTCGAGTCTTGGTAACCAGAAATGGTTTTACGATGTGGTGTTCAACACTCTGCCAAAGTGCGAGTTGGTTGTTTATAATGACTGGTGGTGGACGGGCTCTTGCGAGTTTTCGGATATTGTTTATGGTGTCGACTCTTGGGCTGAGTTCAAAATCGCCGACATGACCGGCTCGAACACCAACCCATTCGTACAAATGTATCCGCGCACACCCATGAAACGGGTCTACGAGACGCTTTCGGACATCGAGATCTATCCACTAGTATCCCATGAACTGGGCAAGCTCACCGGTGACCTGCGCTTCGATCAGATGTGGCACTTCGTTAACAACGGCCACCCCGAGGTTTATCTCCAACGCATTATCGACGCCTCGACCCCGCTCAAGGGCTACAAGGTAGAGGAGTTGGAAAACCGCGCAAAACAGGGCATTCCGGCGCTGCTCAACACCCGGACCTATCCGCGGATCAACAGTTGGGAACAAGTTGCCGAGTCCCGCCCTTGGTACACGAAAACCGGGCGCCTGGAATTTTACCGGCCGGAGGTGGAATTTATCGAGGCTGGCGAAAACCTGATCGTCCATCGCGAGCCGTCGGAGGCGACGTTCTACGACCCCTGCGCGATTGCGGCGGCCCCACATCCGGCGATCCGGGCCAAGCTACCGGCTGATTGGGCGATCGGGGCCGATGATCGCACGCTCAACACCCGCCAGATGCGCAATACATCTTACTCTGTGGAAGACCTGCTGAAGACGAAGCATCCGCTGGCCGATAAAGGCTTTAACTATATCTTCCACACTCCAAAATATCGTCACGGCGCGCATACCACACCCATTGACACCGACATGATGACAGTGCTGTTCGGCCCGTTTGGTGATATTTATCGCCACGATAAGCGCTGCCCGAGCACTGGCGAAATGTATGTGGATATGCATCCACTCGACGGCATCGCCATGAACCTCAAAGATGGTGACTATGTTCATGTTGACGGCGACCCGGCCGACCTGCCATTTCGCGGCTGGGATGATCCGGCGCGCAAAGCTGAATATAAAGTGGCGCGCTTGATGGTTCGGGTTCGCTTTTATCCCGGCACACCGCGCAGCGTTACCCGCATGTGGCACAACTCCTACCCCGCGACGCCGGGCTCGGTTAAGGGCCACGAATCCCGGGCCGATGGGCTCGCCAAAAACCCCGAGACCAATTATCAGGCAATGTTCCGCTACGGCAGCCAGCAGAGCCTCACCCGCTCGTGGCTGAAGCCAACCCACCAAACCGCCTCGCTGATCAGCCGCAAAACCTGGACCAACGAGGTGACCAAGGGCTTCAATGTGGATGTCCACTGCGTGACCGGCGCGCCGCGCGAATCCATGGCCCGCTTCACCAAAGCTGAAGACGGCGGCATGGGTGGCAAGGGCGTGTGGCGGCCAGCCCAGCTTGGGTATCGGCCAGCGTCGGAAAATCCATCGCTGCTCTCATACCTCAAGGGCGGTTTCGTCACGATCGGCTGATCTGCCGGCTCACCCGTTTACCAGGAGCATCGAGATGCCAAAGGTTTTCAATTGGCAAATTGGCCGGGACATGGACTATCTCTACGATGGCGCCCGGCCGAAAAAGCAATTCGGCATGGTCATGGACCTTAACAAGTGCATCGCCTGCCAAACCTGCACCATTGCCTGTAAAACAACATGGACATCGGGGCGCGGCCAAGAATATCAGTTCTGGAATAACGTTGAGAGCAAACCCTACGGCTACTATCCGCTGGGATGGGATGTTCGTATTCTGGAAAAGCTCGGGGTTCAACCAATCAGTGCCGGCCCGTATCAGGGAAAAACCATTTTCGAGGCCGCCCCCGAGGGCGAGCGCGTCCTTGGTTATCGCCCTGAAGACATGGACTATACCAGCCCCAACGTCGGCGAGGATGATTCCACTGGCGGAATTATCAACGAAGGCGGCGCTTATCTGCAAATGCCTCACATGCAGTGGATGTTTTATCTGCCGCGTATTTGCAACCACTGCACCTATCCCGCCTGCCTCGGCGCCTGCCCACGCCAATCGGTATATAAGCGGCCCGAAGACGGCATCGTTTTGATCGACCAGACCCGATGCCGGGGCTATCGCGAGTGCGTCAAGGGGTGCCCCTATAAAAAGCCCTTTTTCAACGCCCTCAATCGAACTTCGGAAAAGTGCGTTGGCTGCTATCCCGCTGTGGAAGTCGGTCAGCAAACCCGCTGCACGATTGGCTGTATTGGTAAGATCCGCTTACAGGGCTTCATCAACACCCCCGACAAGGCAAGGGAGGATAACCCGCTCGACTATATCGTTCATATTGCCAAAGTCGCTCGACCACTCTTTCCTCAACTGGGGTTGGAACCCAACGTTTATTACATTCCGCCGATGCATGTTCCCTCGTGGTTTCTCAAACAAATGTTTGGCGCCACAGTTGACCAAGCGGTCAATGTTTATCGCCGGGCCGCCGAAGATAAAAAGCTTCTGGGCGCGTTGATGCTGTTTGGTGCCACCAAGGAAATCAGCCACCATTACAAGGTCGATGGCGACATCGTGACCGGCTATACGGAAAGCGGCGACGAGATCATTCGGGTTCCCATGCACGAGCCGATCATCACCCGGGCGGTGTTCGATGAAAAGCTCCAGGCTTACCGGTCCAACATCACCTGAGCGGAGGACAATGCCATGACAATCAAGGGTCTGGTTTCCCACACCGCTCTTGCGGTAGCATTGCTGGTGGCAGCGGCGGGGATGGCGGCGGCGGATGACCAGTTGATCGTCCATCGCATCAAGACCGGCACCGGCCCGGTGTTGGACCCCGACGCTGGGCTCTGGAAAACTGTGCCGGAACAAGCCGTTGCGCTTCAGGCACAAATGATCGCAACCCCGGTCAACGCCGAGCCGGCCGTGTCGGCGCTCACGGTGCGGGCGGTCCACGATGGGCTTTGGATCACCTTCCAACTGCGCTGGGATGATCCGACCAAGAGCGACATCGTTAATCTGGATCAGTTTGGCGATCAGGTTGCGATCGAACTGCCGGTCAAGCCTTACGACGCCAACAACCCACCCAACCCAATGATGGGCGATGCCGAGCAACCCGTCACCATTATGCAATGGCGGGCGGTGCTCCAGCACGACCAAGAGGTGGGCAACCCGCAACTTTCCGACATCTACCCAAATGCCAAGATTGATTTTTACTACGACCAATTGTTGAAACCCGAAGAGGCCATTGCCTATACCGGGGCGGTTGGCCTTGGCAACCCGGTGTCGCGGGTGGGAAAATCGCCGGTTCTCGACCAAATGGCCGCCGGCTTCGGCTCGCTCACCATCAAGCCGACACAGCGCGCGGGCGCCAAAGGCAAATGGGCGGACGGGCACTGGACAGTGGTCATCGCCCGGCCTTTGAAATCCGACGGCGACTATGACCCCAAGCTCGCACCGGGAGACGCCAGCGTTGCCGCCTTCGCGGTCTGGGACGGCGGCAAAGACGAAACCGGCTCGCGCAAGGCATGGTCCGATTGGATTGCCCTCACCCTTGAAAAGTAAACCCGCTTCCCAGGGGCCTGTCGAGATGAGATCTTCATGAAGCCGTTTCGGCTACCGCTCAAAAATGACGACGCCACCACAGTGGGCCTGCTGGCCCGTGCGGCGGTGTTCCGCTTGATCGCGCGCTGCTTTGCCTATCCGGGCGATGGCCACGCCGTGGCCATGCGGGCCGAATGTCGCCAAGCCCTGCCGCCACTGCGCAGCGGAAAGTTACCGGCAAGGGTGAGGGCACGGTTGCAACTGACGGCGCGGGCCTGGGCGGTCACCGCCTCCAGCGACCTCGCCTCCGACTACCTCAAGGTGTTCCACGGCGCAGGGCCGGTGCAACTTTTTGAAACCGCTTATGGCGATGGGCGAAGGCTGGGCGGACGCTCGGTCGAAATGGCCGATATCAGTGGCTTTTACCGGGCGTTTGGTCTCGAAGCCGCCGGTCCCGACCGCAATCGTGCCGACCACCTTGGTGCCGAGCTGGAATTTCTCAGCCTGCTCTTGGTTAAGGAAGCCTATGCGGTCTCCCAAGGCTGGCGCTCTCGGCAAGCGGTGACCTCGGCGGCCATTTGCGCGTTCATCGAGTATCATCTTGGCCGCTGGGTCGGGGCGCTCGGCCGGGCGATCCGGGCCAGTGATGCGCCGCCGGTCTACCGCCAAATGACGGCACTGCTCGAAACGTCGATAGCCGAGGAATGCCGGTTGCGCCGCCTTCATCCCAGTTCAACCGAGACGGTTCACATTCGCGACGAGATGCAGGATGAAAGCTTTTCCTGCCCGCGCGGGGATGGCGGAGCGGGGGCCGAAGCAAGCGCCGGACCGGGGCAAACTCCATGAAAATCATTGGTCTCGCCGGATGGAGCGGCAGCGGCAAAACCACCATCGTCGCGCGCTTGGTCCCCGAGCTGATCGGGCGCGGCCTGCGGGTTTCCACCATCAAGCACGCTCACCACGCCTTTGATATCGACCAGCCGGGCAAGGACAGCTACGTCCACCGGATGGCCGGGGCCACCGAGGTGCTGGTCGCCTCGGCTAATCGCTGGGCATTGATGCACGAGCTGCGCGGCGCTCCCGAGCCAGGGCTGGACGAGCTGCTGGCCCGGCTTTCTCCGGTCGATCTCGTCCTGGTGGAAGGATTTAAACGCCACCCCCACCCCAAGCTCGAGGTGTTTCGGCGCGGCAACGGCAAACCCCTACTCGCCACCGAAGACCCTCACATCGTTGCCGTGGCCTCCGATGGGCCGGTGCCTGAAACAGAACGGCCGGTGCTGGACATTGACAATGTGGCGGCCATCGCCGATTTCGTCCTCACGCGCTTTCCCGCCAACTAAGAAGAGGCCGCGCCCATGGCCGCCCCCCTGCCCGCCCCGCCCCCTTCGGCCGCGCTGGTGGATGGTTTTGGCCGCGCGATCGACTATCTGCGGGTTTCGGTGACCGACCGTTGCGATTTTCGGTGCGTCTATTGCATGTCGGAGACAGTGACGTTTGTCCCCAAAGCCGATGTGCTCCGGCTGGAGGAGCTGGAACGATTGTGTCGCGCCTTTATCGATCTGGGTGTGCGCCGGCTACGGCTGACCGGCGGGGAGCCCTTGATCCGGCCGGGAATCATGGGCTTGATCCGTGGCCTTGGCAACCTGATTGGTGCGGGAAAACTCGATGAGCTGAACCTCACCACCAACGCTAGCCGGCTCGAAACACTGGCGGCGGAGCTTGCGGAGTGCGGGGTTCGACGGATCAACGTCAGCCTCGATACTCTCGACCCGGACCGCTTTCGCGCCCTCACCCGTCATGGCGACCTTACCCGGGTGCTGGCCGGCATCGAGGCCGCGCGCAAGGCTGGCCTCGCGGTCAAAATCAACTGCGTTGCCCTGAAAGGGATCAATGAGGATGAATATGACCGCATAATCGGCTGGTGCGGCGAGCGCGGCTTCGACCTCACACTAATCGAGGTGATGCCGCTTGGCGACTCCGGGCAACAGCTCGGGCCGAGCCAATTCCTTTCTCTTGACGAGGTGCGGCGACGCCTTGAACAAACGTGGAGCCTGGAGCCACTGGCCCTGCGCACCGGCGGGCCAGCTCGCTACCATCGCATCAAGGAAACCGGGTGCCGGCTGGGGCTGATCACACCGATTACCGGCTCGTTTTGCGAAAGCTGCAACCGGGTGCGCCTCACGGCGACCGGCCGGCTTTATTTATGCCTGGGACGGGAACAATCGGTGGATTTGCGCGCGCCGCTCCGCAGCACCGCACCCGAGGACACAGCAGCACTTTACGCCGAGCTGCGCCGGGCCATTGCCCACAAACCCGAGGGACACGGCTTTGCCCCCGGCACCTGCCCGCCCGCACCCGCCATCACCCGCCCGATGAACATCACCGGCGGCTAATCCCAAATTTTCCCGCGCCTGCTTTTTTTTCCCGCGCATCGCAGCCCGGCCAAGTTGACAGGGAAAGCCGGTTTTGCGAGACCAATTCCAGTGTGGTAACGTCCGCCGAGTGGTAAAGGGGAGCGCCCCAGAGGGGGTGAGGTTGCCGACATGAATTACGAACAATTTTTCAGTGACCGCATCGCGGGCGTCAAGCAGGAAGGCCGGTATCGGGTTTTCGCCGATCTCGAACGCCATGCGAGCAATTTTCCCTATGCCACCTTCCATGGGCCAAACGGCCCGCGCGAAGTCGTGGTTTGGTGCTCTAATGATTATTTAGGCATGGGTCAGCATCCGGCTGTGCTATCGGCAATGCACGAAGCGCTCGATAAGTGCGGCGCTGGTGCCGGTGGCACTCGAAACATTTCCGGCACCAATCATTACCACGTGCTGCTTGAACAGGAACTCGCCGACCTTCACGACAAAGAAGCAGCGCTCCTCTTTAACTCGGGCTATACATCAAACCTTGCGGCCCTTGGCACGCTGGCTTCGCTGCTGCCAAACTGCGTTGTCTTTTCCGACACCTTCAATCACAACTCCATGATTGTGGGCATTCGCAATTCAGGTGCGAAAAAGCATCTGTTCCACCACAACAGCCCCGAAGATCTCGACCGTTTGCTCTCCCTTTATCCCAAGGAGCAGGCCAAACTGGTGGCCTTCGAGTCGGTCTATTCGATGGATGGCGATATCGCCCCAATTGGCGAAATCTGCGATGTCGCCGAAAAACATGGCGCCATGACCTATATCGACGAG
>CAIZDL010000052.1 GCA_903931735.1 uncultured Rhodospirillales bacterium | reverse complement strand
GAACAGACTTCAACGCTTGGGCCGGCTCAAGTAAATCGCAAGCAATAAAAAAGGCGCCCCAAGCGGGACGCCATACGGTTGTTTTTTACGGTTTTTAATACGCTACTAAAACGTGTACAATTATTCCTGTAATTACAATGAGTTAGCGTCTGCCAAGAACAATAGATACTTTTTCATTTGAGTGCCTCCATCCTGGCAGTGGAAAAATTTAGGTTCGTTTGTTCTGTCCAAGCTGAGTGTGAGATAACCAGCCCATGCCCGAACTGCAAAGGACATTGTGCAAACTTGGCCGACTCGAGGTCAAAGTGTTGCCTAACAAACACACATTTTGACCTCGGAATGCCCATAAAAGGCGCAATTTTTCACTTCTATATCAACGAGATAGGGGACATTTGAACAAAATTGGAAGTGCAAATCCGCTGGGAAGGCCAAGACGCCGCTTCCGGGGGTCAGGACCGGCTTTGCCACCGGGAGGCCGTCGCCAATACTTCGAACGCTGCCGAATCCCGGGGGAAGCCGGCCAACGCTGCCCCAAACCGTCACCGCTTGCCTTCGGCCTTCCACTGCTGAAGCTTGCGATAGATGGTCGACGGGCTGATTTCCAACAACGTCGCCGCTTTGGGCACGTCATCGTCGCATTGACGCAAGGCCAGTTGGATCAGTTCTTTTTCCACCAGCCACAACGGACGGATGGTCACGGCCTGGGGCAAGCCCGCGCCACCGCCCAAAGGGGTGGCGGGCCCACGCGCCGCCGGCATTGCCAGCCCCTCGGCCGCCCGGGACTTCAACGGCTCGGGCAACATCCCCGATTCAACCAGCTTGCCATCGTGGAGCACCACCACATTGCGCACCACGTTTTGAAGCTGGCGCACGTTGCCCGGCCAGTCGTAAGCCCGAAACACCGCCTCAACCTCCGGCGTAAAGCCGGAAAACGTCCGCCCCTCCTCCACCGAATAGTCCCGAAGGAAATGGCGAGCGACCAATACGGCATCATCCTCGCGGTCGCGCAGGGCCGGCAGGTGCAACGGCACCACATGCAGGCGGTAGTAGAGATCCTCGCGGAACCGCCCGGCCTCGACCTCGGCCAGCGGATCGCGATTCGTGGCGCAAACGAACCGCACATCCACCTTCTCGGCCTTCGAGCCCCCCACAGCCTGAACCGTGCCGGTCTGGATGAAGCGCAACAACTTGACCTGCACATCGAGCGGCATCTCGCACAGCTCGTCGAGAAACAGCGTGCCGCCGTCGGCGTTCATGGCAGCCCCCGGCCGATCGGCGGTCGCCCCGGTAAAAGCGCCCTTCACATGGCCGAAAATCTCGCTTTCCAGCAGGTCCTTGGGAATCGCCGCGCAATTCAGCGCAATGAACGAACGACCGCGCCGGGGGCTGGCCCGGTGAATCGCATCCGCCGCCAGTTCCTTGCCCGTCCCCGATTCGCCGGTGATGAAAACGCTGGCCTTGCTCGCGGCGACGCTCTCGATGGTCCGGTAAACCGCCTGCATCTCGGTGCTGGCGCCGATGAAATCGAAAAAGCGGTCGCGGTCGAGATTTTTGCGGTAGACCTCGACGATTCGCGTCAGCTTTTTCCGCTCAAGGGCATTACGCAGGGTAACGTTAAGCCGTGCCGCATTGAACGGCTTAACGATGAAGTCGAAAGCGCCCTGGCGCATGGCCTCGACCGCCGTATTGACCGAACCGTGCGCCGTGATCACCACCACCGAAGTATCGGGGGCCTGCTCGCGGAAATGACGCAAGATATCCAGCCCATCCATGTCGGGCAGCTTCAAATCGAGCACCACGGCATCGGGAACCGCCAGCGCCAAAGCCGCCAGCGCCGCTTGCCCGGTCTCAACGTGAATAACGTTATAGGATTCGGCGCGCATGTACTCGATGTAAACCCGAGCCAGCGGCGCGGTGTCTTCAATCAGGAGTATGTTCTTGGGCTCTGCGCCGGCCATGCGAGGTATCCCAGGTGTCGGGTGAGCCGGCTTCGCCACGAACCAATGGGCGCCAGCGCACCACCCATCCATCCCATGATAGGAGATCCCGCCCCGCGCTTGAACTTCTAATTACCGCAGGACCGACCCAACAAGGCTATCGCCGCGCTCCGGTGCCCGGCCAAGGTCACCGTCAACCGTGAAAGCCAGACATCGGCCGGCGCCGCCCGCGCCTTCAAGCCACGCCTTCGCCGGGCCACCCCCACCCGCGCCGCCACGGCCAAACGCTGATGCAGGGCGTGAAACGCCGCCGCCCGCCCCAAAAAGGACAAGGCCGCCCCCGGCACCTCATCGGCCGGAACCGGCCCGTCGTGGCAGCGCTCCAACACCGCCAGCCGGGCCAAACGATCGCTCGGGTTCATGACCATCGCAGAACGCCACCTCCAGGACCAAAAGCAACGCCACCGTATGAGGAAAATAATCCTCATGTCAAGTGCGGCGCCTCATAACTTTCAGGTCCGGCTCATTGGCCCGACTATTGGCTGGCCCACATGATCCGCGCCATCCACGCCACCTCCTCCTTGAGGAACGTGCGGTCGGGGTGGGCGGGGTTGATGGATTTCAGCTCGATCCTGGTCGCGGTCTCGCGCAACAACTGTTTTGCCAGCACTTCGCCGAGCCGGCTTTTCACCACCACCCGATCGCCCCGGCGGATGCTGGCGGCGGGCGACACGATCAGCCGATCGCCGTCGCGATAGGCCGGCTCCATGCTATCGCCCATGACTTCAAGGGAATAGGCGTGGGGATCGCCGACATTGGGAAACACCAGCTCATCCCAGCCGCTGCCGACCGGATAACCGGCGTCGTCGAAATACCCCGAGTCGCCGGCCTGGGCATAACCGATCACCGGGACGCGCTGCACCACCCCCCCCGATTTGTCCGTGCCCTCGACCAGGCTGACAAACTCGCCAAACGTCGTCCCCGTCGCCTCCAACACCTTGGCGATGCTCTCGGTAGAGGGCCACCGGAACTTGCCATCCTCGTTGGAGCGCTTCGAACGATTGAAGGTGGTGGGGTCGAGACCAGCGGCCTTCGCCAGCCCCGACGCCGACAGGTTCCGGATCGTCGCCAGACGATCGAGGGCCCGCCATATGTCTCCGTGTTTCAACATCATGGGAGCATGGTCTCACACTCCAGCGAACAAGTCCCTAGGATAAAATTCGGCATAGTGCTTGACATAGGAATTTCAGCAAGACATAACAGGACCACAAACCAGTCAGCAAACCGGAGCATACCCCCGATGGCCCGTGAAAGTTTCGTTCCCCGCCCGACCTCAAACGCCGAGGGCGAGCCGTTTGGCTCCCACGAGGAGGCATGGTTCTGGACGGTCCAGGCCCACGATGCCCGCGCGGCGGGTGCAAGGGTCACTGCCGGCCGTGGGCTGGTCACCCGCCCGTGCGAGCCGATCGACGTGTTGAAGGTGGTGGACCGGCTATATCGCCAGCGCCGTTTGGTGCGCGACCACCTCATGGTGCTGGTCCATTACGGCCGCCGGTTCATGGCGCCCGACCCCTCCCGCCGGTTGGAACAGCGGGCCGCCAGCCTGTGGGCCGAGGCGTTCTCCGCCCTCGCTCCCGCCCTGCGCACCAAAGGCATCGTGGCATGAGCGGCCCCGGCACCGCCGCCGCCGCCGGCTCCGCGCTTCGGGCCTGGGTCGTGTTTTGCGACAACACCGAGCTTGCATGGTTGCGCCCGCTCCGCCCCGGCTTTCGCCATTGTTTCACCGTTCTGCACGACGGCAACCGCTGGATCGCGATCGATCCGCTGGCGGCGCTGCTCGAAGTGACCGTGCCCCCGGTGGCGCCCGACTTCGACCTGCCGGGGTGGTTCGCCGGCCAAGGCCACACCGTGGTGCCCGCCCCGGTTGGACGCGACAAATCCCGGCCCGCCCCTTGGGCACCCTTTACCTGTGTCGAAACCTGCAAACGCCTGCTCGGCATCCATGCCGGTTTTGTCCTTACGCCCTGGCAATTATTCCGTCACCTCACGGCTCTCCCGGCCCTCCCAGCCCTCCCCTGAACAGGATAAAAATCATGTCCAGCCTGTTTTCCGCGCCAATGAGTCCAAATCTCGCCACGGCAGATCTGATCACCGCGCCAGCCCGGCCGCCGCCCGCACCGCTCCCGCCCGCAGCCCCGGCGCCAATTCCCAGCTCGACCCTCGCCGCGCTGGCCGCGCCCACCGCCGCCACCGACCCCGCCCTGGCAGCCCAGATCGACCCAACGGCCGCAGCGGCAAACGCCATTGCCATGCGCTACCGGGGCATCGGGGGCACCATCGCCACCTCGCTGACCGGCGCGCCGCTGGAAGCCGCCAACTCCGCAGCCGCAGACGGCTTCAACACCAACGCGCTGCTGCCCCGGCGCAAAACCCTGCTCGGAGAGTAACCACCCATGACCGGCCTTAACCTTGCGACCGCCCCGCCCGCTCCCGACGACGATGCCCGGGAGGTGTTGGAGCTTTATACCGCCGCCCGCTCCCGCCGGGCGCCGTGGGAGCCGTTTTGGCAGGAATGCTACGATTTCGCCCTCCCGCTTGGGCATACCGTCACCCGGCCCCAAATGGCCGCCGACCGCCGGGGGGACCGTTTGTTTGACGGCACCGCAGTGGATGCGGTGGACCAACTGGCAGCCAGCCTGCTCTCGGAGCTGACGCCGCCGTGGTCGCGCTGGTTTGGGCTCGCGCCCGGCCCCGACCTTCCGGCCAGCGAACGCGACGGTCTGACGCCGTTATTCGAGCGCGTGACCACCATCACCCGCGCGCATTTCGATCGGTCGAACTTCGCAATTGAGATGCACCAGTGCTTTTTGGATCTGGTCACGGTCGGCACCGCGACTTTGCTGCTGGAGGAAAACCCGCCGGGCGAGCCTTCGGCCCTGCGCTTCACCGCCGTGCCGCTGGCCGACGCGGTGCTGGAAGAAGGGCCGACCGGCCGGCTCGATGTCACCTACCGCCGCTCCGAGCTGACCTATGCCGACCTTCGGCGACGCTTTCCCACCGGACGCATTCCCGAGCAGATCCAAGCGGAAAGCGCCCGCCGGCCCGATCGCCGCTATGGCGTGCTGGAAGCCGTGCTGCCCGATGGCCCGGCCTATCGCTACGAAGTGGTGCTGGAAGATGCCGGGGCCGGGCCAGCCACCATCACCAGCGGCCGATTCGGCCAATCGCCGTTCATCAGTTTCCGTTGGTTGAAGGCGCCGGGGGAAAGCTATGGCCGCTCGCCGGTCATGAAGGCGCTGCCCGATATCAAAACCGCCAACAAGGTG
>CAIZDL010000051.1 GCA_903931735.1 uncultured Rhodospirillales bacterium | reverse complement strand
TCCCCCCTGGTTCAGTCGGCTGGACGCAGGCGATAGCCGACCCCGGCTTCGGTCAGCAGATAAATCGGCCGGGCGGGCTCGGGCTCGACCTTCTGGCGCAGCGCCCGCATGTAGACCCGCAGGTACTGGGGATCGTGCTCCGCCTTGGCCCCCCACACCGCCTCGACAATCTGGCGGTGGGTCAAGACCTTGCCGGCTTCGAGGGCCAAGGCCTTCAGCAGCTTGTACTCGGTGGCCGAAAGGCGGACCGGTTGATCGCCGACGCTCACCAAACCACGCAGCAGGTCGATGGTCAGGCCGCCGATGGTCAGCACCGTCTGGGCGCCGTGCTTCTGGAGCCGGTGGCGCAGCGCCGCCCGCAGCCGGGCCATCAACTCGCCCATGGCGAAGGGCTTGGTGACGTAGTCGTCGGCGCCGAGATCGAGGGCGTCGACCTTGAACTGCTCCTGGGTCCGCGCCGAGAGAACGATGATCGGCACCCTGGAAACTTGGCGGAAGCGCTGGATCAGGTCGATGCCGTCAATGTCGGGCAGACCGAGATCGAGCACGCAGAGGTCGGGGGCGCTGTCGGCGAGACGGGCCAGGGCTTCGCGCCCCGACACCGCCTCGATGACTTGGTAGCCCTCGGCGGTCAGACTGGTGCGCAGCAGAGTGCGGAACGGCGGCTCGTCTTCGACCACCAGGATTCGCGGGGGATGAGTCACGGCGCCGCCTCCATCAGGGTGGTCTCGCTGGGCATTTCCATGCCGAGCGGCAGGGTCACGGCGAACACCGCGCCAAGCCGGTCGAGGCGATTGGCGGCAACAATGGTGCCACCCATCGCCTCGATGAAGCCGCGGCAGATGGCGAGGCCGAGACCGGTGCCGGCGCGCTGCCGGTCGGTGGCATGGACGCGGTAGAACTTGTCGAACACCAGTTGCAGCCGGTCGGCGGGAATTCCCGGCCCTTCATCGGCGACGGTGAGCAGGATGCCGTCGGGCTCCCGCCGGCCGCAGAGGGTGATGGTGGAGCCGGGTGGGGCGTATTTGGCGGCGTTGTCGAGCAGGTTGGCCACCACCTGTTCGAGCAGCATGAAATCTCCCCGAACCATCGGCAGGTCGGCGGGCATGTCGATGTCGATCCGATGATCGGCCAGCGTCCGCGCCATCCGGTCCAGCGCCGTGCCGACGGTATCGGCGAGATCGACGATTTCCCGCTTGGGCGCCAGCGCCCCGGACTCGATGCGGGTCATGTCGAGCAGGTTGTTGACGAAGCGGTTCATCCGTTCCGCCTCGTTGCGGATGGTCGAGACCATATCGGCACGGCTGGCGGCATCGAACGTCTCGGCCTGCCGTTGCAGGCTGGTCGCGGCCCCCAGAATCGACGACAGCGGCGTGCGCAGATCGTGGGACAGGCTGGAGAGCAGCGCCGAGCGCAGCTTTTCGGTTTCGGCGAGGATGCGGTTCTCGTCGACGTCCTTGGCGAGGCCGATGCGTTCGATGGCGATCGCCGCCTGATCTCCGAGCGCGTCGATCAGCCGGCGTTCATCGGGAGTCAGCAACGGGCCACTGCGCTCGGCGGCGAGGCCGATCACCGCCACCGCGCCGCGTTCGGTGCGCAACGGCAGGAACAGCCAGCGCGCCCCCGGCAGGGTGTCGGCGCCGCGCCCGGCCGGCTTGTTGCGGTCCCAGGCCCATTGCGCCGCCGCGACATCGGCCTCGGTCAACTGGTCTTCGGGCGGATAGCCGGCGCGCACCGCCAGCCCAGCCTTGGCCGGCATCAGGATCACCACCCGCAACTTGAGCATCATCGCGATTTGATGGGCGGTGGCCCACAACAGGTCGTCGAGGACGCCGATGCCGGTCAGCTTGCGGCTGAAAGCGTAAAGCGCGGCCTGTTCGCCGGCATGACGGTGGGCGGCGGCGAGGCGGCTGCGGCTGAGCGCGGCGAGATGGCTGGTCAGCGCCGCCACCAGCCCGAACACCAGCAGTGCCACCACATTGGCGGGGTCGGCGACGGTGAAGGTATAGATGGGTGGCAAAAAGAAGAAGTTGTAAGCGGCGACGCTGAGCAGGCAGGCGTAGAGCGACGGCCACAGGCCGTAAAGCGTCGCACTGCCCAGCACCGCCGGCAGAAAGGCCAGCGAGACATTCGGCACTTCCATCAGGCTGCCGATAGCGAGGCCCGCGCCGAGGGCCGCCACCACCATCAGGGTGCTGAAGAGATAAGGCAGGCTATTGTGCGAAGAGGTCATCCAGCGCCAGATTGAGTTGCAACACGTTGACGGTCGGCTCGCCGATCAGCCCGGCCAGACGATCCCGGGTGTGGGCGGCGACCAGGGCGCGCAGCCGATCTTCGGAACTATGGCGGGCCTTGGCCACCCGCGCCACTTGGAATTCGGCCGCCGCCGGGGTGATGTGGGGGTCGAGACCGCTGGCCGAACTGGTGACCAGATCGGCCGGAACCGGGCCGGGATGCTCTTTTCGCAAAGTCGCGGCGTCGGCTTTGACCCGATCCACCAACGCCTGACTGGTCGGGCCGAGGTTGGAACCACCGGAGTTGGCGGCGTTGTAGGGCGCGGGCACGGTCTTGGTGGCATCGGCGGGGTCGGTGTCGGTGGTCGCCGAGGGGCGGCCGTGGAAGTATTTGTCGCTGGTAAAGCTCTGGCCGATCAAGGCCGAGCCGACCACGGTGCCGTTTCTGACGATCAGGCTGCCGCCGGCCTCGCCCGGAAATAGCGCCTGAGCGAGGCCGGTGATGCCCAGCGGATAGGCCAGACCGCAGAGCACGGTGAAGGCCAGGGTCAAAACGATGGCGGGGCGGAGATGTTTCAACATGATGGTTCCCCCAGTGCTCAGGCCAAGCCGAGCGCGGTGACGAGAAGATCGATCGCCTTGATGCCGAGGAAGGGCACCACCACCCCGCCCAGCCCATAGATCAGCAGGTTGCGGGTCAGCAATTGGGCGGCGGGCCGGGGCCGGTAGGCGACGCCCTTGAGGGCGAGCGGGATCAGGAAGATGATGATCAGCGCATTGAAGATGATCGCCGACAGAATGGCGCTTTGCGGGCTAGCCAACCCCATGACGTTAAGCACGCCGAGCGCCGGATAGACCGCGGCGAACATCGCCGGAATGATCGCGAAGTATTTCGCGACATCGTTGGCGATCGAGAAGGTGGTCAGCGCCCCCCGGGTCATGAGGAGTTGTTTGCCGATAGCCACGATCTCGATCAGTTTGGTCGGGTTGCTGTCGAGATCGACCATGTTGCCGGCTTCGCGCGCCGCCACCGTGCCGGTGTTCATGGCAACGCCGACGTCGGCTTGGGCCAGGGCGGGAGCGTCGTTGGTGCCGTCGCCGCACATGGCCACCAGCTTGCCGCCCGCCTGCTCCTGGCGGATCAGCTTGAGCTTGTCCTCGGGGGTGGCCTGGGCCAGAAAGTCGTCGACTCCGGCCTCGGCGGCGATGGCGGCGGCGGTCAGCGGGTTGTCGCCCGTGATCATCACGGTGCGGATGCCCATTTGGCGCAGTTCGGCGAAGCGCTCGCGGATGCCGCCCTTGACGATATCCTTGAGGTGGATGATGCCGAGCAGCTTGCCGTTGCGGGCCACCGCCAGGGGGGTTCCGCCGGCGGTGGCGATGGCCTCGACCGCCTGATCCAACGCGCGTGAGCGGGCAGCGAGACCGGCCCCGCTCTTGCGGCCGACATACTCGACCACGCTTTCCACCGCGCCCTTGCGGATTTCGCCGTCGGGAAGATCGACGCCGCTCATCCGGGTTTGGGCGGTGAAGGGCACGGCATGGGCGGTCTCGAAGGCGGGATGAATCTCCCGCATACCATACAGTTGGCGGCCGAGAGCGACGATCGAGCGGCCTTCGGGGGTCTCGTCGGCCAGCGAGGCCAGATAGGCCGCCTCGGCCAGATCGTGCTCGCTGGCGCCATCGACCGGGATGAAGCCGGTGGCCTCGCGGTTGCCCAGCGTGATGGTGCCGGTCTTATCGAGCAGCAGGGTATCGACATCGCCCGCCGCCTCCACCGCCCGGCCCGACATGGCCAGCACGTTGAACCGCACCAGCCGGTCCATGCCGGCGATGCCGATGGCGGAGAGCAGCGCGCCGATGGTGGTCGGGATCAGGGTGACGAAGAGGGCGACCAAAACCACCACCGGCACCGCGCCGCCAGCATAGGCGACAAAGCCCGGAATGCTGACCGTGGCCATGATGAAGATCAGGCTCATGCCGGCGAGCAGGATGTTGAGGGCGATCTCGTTCGGTGTCTTCTGGCGTTCGGCACCCTCGATCAGCGCGATCATGCGGTCGAGGAAGCTGGAGCCCCGGCCGGCGGTGACCCGGACCTTGATCCAATCGGACAGCACCAGGGTGCCGCCGGTCACCGCCGAGCGGTCGCCGCCGCTTTCCCGGATCACCGGGGCCGATTCCCCGGTAATGGCACTTTCATTGACCGAGGCGATGCCTTCGACCACCTCGCCGTCGCCGGGGATGGTGTCGCCGGCCTCGACCAGCACGACATCATTGACCTGAAGTTCGAGGGCATTGACCTCCTGGACGCTCCGGCCCTTGGGGTCAATCAAGCGCTTTGCCGTAGTCTCGGTGCGCGCGCGGCGCAGAAACGCCGCCTGGGCCTTGCCCCGGCCCTCGGCCACGGCCTCGGCAAACGTCGCGAACAGCACCGTCACCCACAGCCACGCCAAGATCTGGCCGGTGAAAAGCAGATTGCCGGCGTGGTGGAGCGCGTCACGGACGAACAGCACCGTGACCAGCGCCGCCACCACCGCCACGGCGAACATCACCGGATTGCGGACGAGATGGCGGGGATCGAGCTTGCGGAAGGCCTCTGGAATCGCCGGCACGAGAATCGCTGGGTCGAACATCGAGGTGTGAGCGTGATGAGTGGTCATTCTTGTCACCGATCAATAGAGGGCGCCGGTTTGCATCAGCAAATGTTCGACCACCGGTCCGACCGAGAGCGCCGGGAAGTAGGTCAGGCCGCCAACGATCAGGATGGTGCCGATCAGCAGAGCCACGAACAGCGGCCCGGTGGTCGGAAAGGTGCCGAGCGAGGGCGGCAGGCGCTTCTTGGCGGCGAGCGAGCCCGCCACCGCCATCATCGGCACGATCATCGCAAAACGGCCGATGAACATGGTCACGGCGCCGGTCAGGTTGTACCAAAGGGTGTTGCCGGAGAGGCCGGCGAAGGCACTGCCGTTGTTGGCCGACATCGAGGTATAGGCGTAGAAAATCTCGGAAAAACCGTGAGGGCCGGCGTTTGCCACCCCCGCCACTCCGGCTGGAATCGCCGCCGCGATCGCGGTAAAGCCGAGATTGACCAGCGGCAGGCAGAGCAGCGCCAGCATGGTCATTTTGACCTCTTTGGCCTCCAGCTTCTTGCCGACGTACTCGGGTGTACGTCCGACCATCAGGCCGGCGACGAACATGGCGACGATCACGAACAGCAGCATGCCGTAGAGCCCGGCGCCGACGCCGCCGAAGATGATCTCGCCCAGCAGCATGTTGACCATCGGCACGAGGCCGCCGAGCGGGGTCAGGCTGTCATGCATGGTGTTGACGGCGCCGCAGGAAGCATCGGTGGTGACGGTGGCGAACAGGGCGGAATTGACGATGCCGAACCGGACCTCCTTGCCCTCCATATTGCCGCCGGCCGGGTCGAGGCCGAGCGCGGTCAGGGTCGGATTGCCCGCGGCCTCGGCCCAATACAGTACGGCGGCTCCGGCCAGAAATAGCAGACCCATGGTCGTGAAGATCGCCCAGCCCTGGCGCTCGTCACCAACCATGCGGCCGAAAAAGTTGGTCAGGCCGGCGCCGAGCAGGAAGATCAGCACCATCTGCACGAGGTTGCTGAGCGCGGTCGGGTTCTCGAACGGGTGTGCCGAGTTGGCGTTGAAGAAGCCGCCGCCGTTGGTGCCGAGCATCTTGATCGCCAGTTGCGAGGCCACCGGCCACTGGGCGATCACATGCTTGGCGCCTTCGAGGGTGTACGCCTCTGTGTATGTTCCGAGAGTCTGGGGTACGCCCTGCCAGACGAAGAACAGCGCGCCCAGGATCGAAACCGGCAGCAACACGTACAGCGTGCAGCGGACCAGATCCACCCAGAAGTTCCCCACCGTCTTGCTGCTCCGGCGCGCGAACCCGCGCACCAGCGCCACCGCCAGCGCGATGCCGGTGGCCGCCGAGGCGAAGTTGTGGACCGTGAGGCCGGCCATCTGGGTGAAGTAGGAGAGCGTGCTCTCGCCGCCGTAATTCTGCCAGTTGGTGTTGGTGGTGAAGCTGATCGCGGTGTTGAGCGCCAGATCCGGCGTTAGCGCCGTCATGCCCTGGGGGTTGAACGGCAGCAACCCCTGAAGGCGCAGCAGCGCATAAAGGCTGGCAAAGCAGGCGAGGTTGAACACTAGCATGGCGACGGTGTAGGTCAGCCAATGTTGCTCGGTCTTCTCGTCGACGCCGGCCAGCCGGTAAAAGCCGATCTCCAGCGGACGCAGCACCGGCGACAAAAAGGTGCGCTCGCCCGAAAACAGGCGGGTCATGAAGCCGCCCACCGGCCGGGTCAACAGCACCACGATCGCGCTAAAGAGCGCGATCTGAAACCATCCGTCGAGGGTCATCAGAATTTCTCCGGCCGGATCAGCGCGTAGACGAGGTAGCCGAACAGCAGCGCCGCCACGAGGCTACCCAGAATGAGATCGAGGCTCATGGCGCCCTCACAATCGGTCGCAGGCGTAGGTGTAGGCGATCATCAGGCCGAACAGCCCGATTCCCCCAATCACCAGGGCAAGGTCAAACATGGGATGCTCCGAGGTTGCCGGCGGCTCGCAACAAGACACAACCGCCCGATTTGGATTGGAGCATGTCGAGGCATTAAAATTCGAGAGCAAGCGAGGGCGGATTGCATTAAAAAAATATAAAAGCCGTCACCGGTTTCTTGGAGAAGTGAGACAGCTTCACCAACACATTCGGGCGATGCCGAATCTCGTCGATGAAGCCATCGCTGAGGAAAACGCGGGATCGTCAGAACAGGACGCCGGCCGGGATGAGCAGGTGCTCGACCACGGGACTGAGCGCCAGCGCCGGGAAATAGGTCAGGCCGACCACGATTACGATGGTGCCGATCAGCAAGCCCACGAACAGCGGCCCGTTGGTCGGAATGGACTTGCCCGGGAAAAGTGGAGAGCCTTTAGCCCTTCGCTATGAGGTGACCTCGAACGCGCAGGGGCTTTGATAGCCCAGCGCCGAGTGTCGCCTCGTCGGATTATAGAACCCGTCGATGTAATGTCCAATGGCGATCTCGGCTTGATGCCGAGAAAGGAAGATGGTTCTCCAGACCAGTTCCGATTTCAATGTCTTGAATACCGTTTCGACCATGGCATTATCATAGCAGTTCCCCTTGCCGCTCATTGAAATAACGAACTCGTTGTCGGTCAGAATTTTCTGATATTCCGTGGAGCAATACTGGCTGCCGCGATCCGAATGATGGATGACACCTTTCGGTGGCCGACGCATGACAATGGCGCGCCTCAGCGCGGTCATTGCCAAGTCCTTCTTCATGCGGTCGCTGACCGCCCAGCCGACGATCCGCCTCGAGAACAGGTCAACCACGATCGCGAGATATAACCACCCTTCGGCGATCCAGATGTAGGAAATGTCGACGCCCCATTTCTGGTTTGGCGCCTCGGCGGTGAAGTCCTGATCCAGCATGTTCGGGGCCACCGCCCCGCCATGGTCGCTGTCGGTTGTCTTTTTGTAGCGTCGCTTTTGCAAGGCTTTCAGGCCGTTATCCCGCATGATCCGAGCAATCCGATGACGACCGCCGGTAATTCCATCCGCCTTCAGGTCCGCATGCATGCGGGGGCTGCCATAGGTCTCATGAGACAAAGTAAAGCGGTTGCGGATATGGGCGAGCAAAACCATGTCGCCATAGTGTCGTTTGCTTGGCCCGCGTTTCTTCCAGGCATAATATCCGCTCATGCTGACACCAAAAAGACGGCAGCCTCTCCCAACCGGGATTGCGACCTTCTTCGCATCGATAACTTCATAAATCATCGACTTGTTTCCTTGGCGAAGAAGGCCGCCGCGTTTTTTAATAAATCTCTCTCTTGCCGCAGAATCTTGTTCTCATGGCGGAGACGCGTCAGTTCCTTCTGCACATCATCGTGTGGACCAGACAGCAAATCCGCTTCCGAGAGCTGCGTCTTCCACCGTGTCAGCGTCGATTTTCCGATCCCCAGATCGGCGGCGACCTGGGCCACCGTCCGACCGCTGGTCGAAATCAGACGAACCGCCTCCCGTTTGAACTCATCCGTGATCTTGCGCCGTTTCGTTGCAGCCATGCCGCCCTCCTGATCCCAAATTTTTATCAGAAGGCAGGCGCTCGGGGCCGAACCAACGCACCTGGAGCGCCGATTCCAGCTGAGCCAGAGCGGCAGCCTGACCAACGGAAACCTTGATGCGGCCATCTGCACCAAGACTGCCGGCCTCATGGAGCTCGACCAGCGTGTTGAGGATAGCGCGAGTCCGCTCCAGCGGCAGGCCGAGCGCCCGACCGTCGGCCAGTCGGACGTAGACTGTACCGCCGACCGCGAGCTGATCGATTGCCCCAGGCGCGGTTGGGTCCTTGATCCGACCAAGCGCCTGGACCAGCAGGGGCAGCAGGGCCATCCTCTTTGGCAAGCGGGCCCGCAAGGGCTTCGAGAACAGCTTCCCGATGGCCCTTGTCGACCTGAGGCCCTTCAAACAGGGTGGCGGCAACCACGGCGGGAACGCCAAGGTCCAGTGGACCGGCCTCACCGCGTGCCGGATCGACGTAGAACGGCAGAACACCGCTGAGGACCTCAACGCCTGGCTCGTCCACCACAGCGACCAGAACTTGTCCGCCAGACAGCGGGACCCACTGCACCCTTCCGGTTCGAACTGGCCCGCACCGCAAGGGCGGACTCTCTCGATCTCTCCAGAAGCAGCGGCCTGATGCCAGCGCCTGAAAAAGCGCTGTCGCAGCCAGGGTGCGGCCCTCCGATACCGGGCGCACTTTACCTGTGCCCAGTTCGTTGATCGCTCCGATGATGGCGCGATCCTGATTAGTGAAGTTGGCGGGGGGGCACGACGCCATTTGCCATGCTGGTACGGGGCGTGATCGGCCAAGGCTTCCCGATTTAAGCACTCTCGCTTGCTCGGCACGCAGAGACGGCCGTTGGCGGCCGTTGGATTCGTCTGCGTCCAGAAAATAGATCGCCGCGTCTCTGCCGATGATCATCTCGCCTACCTGCTGGCCCTGCGCGGGGGGCCACTGGGCCAGCGCCTTGTCACGGGGCGGACTCTCGGCAGCCCTCTCTATTAGCCGGTCAAGCCACAGTTCGACTGGGTGCCGAGCGGGCGGAGCAGGCTGAGTCTTCTGGACCTTGAGCTGCGGTTGGGCGCTGGATTGGGGTAATATCTCATGATCAGCGAGGGCGGCCAGCATGGCGGCAGCAACATGGGAGCAACGCCGACCCAGTCGGCAGGTGCATCTGTCGTCGAGATCGAGTCGCCCCTCTCGCTCGACTATAGCGGCCATAAGGTCGAACCGCCTTCTGCGGTGATCTTCGACGCTCCCTATCACGGTCCCATCTGGCATGACCGCCAGCGATCTAACCATCTTGTTTCGTTGTAAGAAGTTGCCCTCGGCCAACGAGTCCTCTGGCAGCAATCCCACCAACATTCGGGTCGTCAATCTGACGCCGGTGCCCCTTGTCATCTTGGAGGGGACTATCGGGGTCTTGCCAACAGCGGCAAAACGGTTGCCTTGGCCGCCAGCCACTGCTTCAGCGACATGCCGTGCTTTGCCGCACGTTTTTCCTCGTATGCCCGTTGTGATGCTGACATTGTCATGGTCTGCGATCCGTACCTTCCCACCCTGACGGACACCGACCACAAGGGCACCAAATCTGGGAAGGCTTCGATGCCAATACACAAGCCATAGGGTTCAGAATGACGGCGTGATCAGCTCATCGTCGATCCCTAATAGGTACAAGAGGCTCTGAGCCGATGGTCTTCACGGTGCTGGTCGGTGCGCTGCGCTATCGTGGCGGTTCCATGCAAAGGCCGCTCTGGGAGTCGGGGGCAGCTGCCGAGGCGTCAACCACGAGCGTCAGTCGTCTGTTCATGAGGCTCTGGCTAGGCAGCAGGTTGGCCGGAGCCTGCAAAGAAACCCAGCCGCACCAAAACCCAGCGCGTCTGGCCATCATCACGTGAATACTCTGCCTAGAAGTCGTTGAAAGCATAGGGACTTTGAAGACTTACTGTCCTGACTGCCCCGAAACTGTCACGATTGGCAATCGGGACGCTTCCGCTAAGTGCTTGAAAAATTGGTCGGAGAAACAGGATTTGAACCTGCGACCCCTGCCTCCCGAATGCTGGTCGATGCTATATAACTCTTTGTAAATGCTGAATAAAAATATCGCTGCATTAGGATTGCACTACCGCTCCTGCTTTTTAATACCGGATACAACTTTTTTCGAACGCAACTCATAATTGGTATTGATCATTTTTTCGCATGTTGGTCAAGCGTGGCGAGTTCCGCACGCGAGGGTTTGGTAGTGCGGAGCAAAAGTGGGGGAAGGGCTTGCGATATAAATGCATGGGAGCCATGACGTTGCCATTGATCATTTTATCGAGGGTGGGTATAATTTCAGCGAAAATAAAACTGAAATACAACGTTTATTACACATGGAACAAGCAATGGCAGATATCCTCGTTATTGATGATTGCAAGGTAAACCGCATTACGCTTCGCTTTTTGTTTGAACAAAACGAGCATTGTATTGTGGAAGCAGAAACCGGCGTCGAAGGAGAGCGTCTGTTTTTTGCTGACAACCACGATATCGTTTTTACCGATATATTCATGCCCGAACAAGATGGCATCCAAACGATTGTTAATATACGAAAAGTTAACAAGGCCGTCCCAATTATAGCGATGTCCGCTGGTGGTAGTTCAAGAGAACTTGATTATTTAGACCACGCCCTAAAACTTGGAGCAACGCTCGCATTCCCAAAACCTATTACTAAAGAGGTATACAATGATATATGCGAAATCATAAAAAACTTGGGAAATACAAACAATAACCGGCGAGAATGATTGCATTAAAATGTAATTGTTTGGGGATGAGTTTTATCGAGAGGCGTTTAAAATGTTTGCGAATAGATTGCCGATTGTCATTGAATACGTTGTTATAATTGGAACCATCATAATGGCGGCATTTGCGGCAGCATTTTACTGCTCAAATATTTATTATGACATTGCGATTGAAAGCAAAAAAAGCGATATTCAAGGGAAGGTGCAGGATGCAGTTAATATAATCAATCATTTTCAAAACCTTGAGAAAAGCGGGGCTATTTCGAGAGATCAGGCCCAAAGCAATGCTATTACCATAATTAAGGCATTTCACCACGATCAAGATGACTATCTTTGGTTAAACACATATGACGGCACAATGCTGCTTCATCCAAATGCCGGACTGATTGGAAAACATTTATATGATATGACGGATTCTCGTGGTAATTTTTTATTCCATAAGTTTCGTGAAATGGTAGAAGGAGAAGGTTCGGGGTTTGTCCGGTATTATTGGCCAAAGCCATCATTTGCGGAACCGATCGAAAAAATATCATATGTAAATGGATTTTCCCCTTGGAAGTGGGTTGTCGGTGCTGGGCTATATATAGATGACGTTAATGATGCCCGCATCGCATACCTTATTCGTTCTCTCGCAATAATGTCATTGGTTGGATTTGTTTTAATTTCAATAATTACAATCCGATATGTATCGTTGCGAAAAGAAATGAAATCTATTGAAAGCACAATAAATGATTTAGCAAAAGGTAAATTCTCTGTCCATATAAATGATGCCGTTCACGCAAACAACCCATTTTATGCGATATGGCATGGCATTGCATCTGTAGGAAAATATCTCGGTTCTCTTGAGAGAAAATATCTTGACCATGAGACCGAAAAAGAAAATGAGAGACGTGAGTTTGAAATTCGAGTTTTCACCTTGTTAACGGATTGTGAAAATAATGTCGTTTCGACGTGGGAAAAAGTTCGAGCGTCATTAGCAGAAGTTCGCCATTGTTCCGATGCTTTGTGCGGGCAGATCGACGATATTTACAATCGTTCTTACGAGTTCATGAAAAAACTTGACGGAGAAACCAAGCACATTAGTGATGCTCGGACGTATCTCGAAAAATGCAGAGAGATGATGGCAAATTGCTCTGAAAATATTGAGGAGGTAATATTGCTTAACGACAAAATTGATGATATTGCCAAGTTATCACTTGGCTTTGCATCAAAGTTTAGCAAAGCAGCAGACGACGATTTGCTGCAATCTGTTTCGTTGTTTAAGAGCGTATCCGGGCATATCCGGCTCATCGACTTGATGCTAACCGATCACGTTATTGTAGATAGTAATTGTGATAATCAAAATAACTATCTTTCAATTTCTGCCGAAACAAAGTGCATTTTGCAGCGTATGGATGAAACTATTGATCATTTTGTGGAGAAAAGAACAGCATACATGCTCGATTTTCCGGCCTTTTCAAACCTTCAATTTACCGGATTGCCGATCTTAGAGAGTTGGCAAAGAGAGATTCCGCTTTCAAACATGGAAGCAACAGAACAAACCATCTGCACATTAGAAGAAGAAATGAATGCTGCAATAGAAACGGTTGCCGGATTTGGAGAGTTTTCGCGTGATGCTGCCAAAATTACCGCAAAGCAAAATGCTGAACTTGTTAAAGTTTCATGGAAGTTATCGGATGTTTCAGCATCAATGGATGAAATTATCCGCAATATAGAAATTACATTAAGTTCCGTCCGAGATCACATGAGAAAGCCTGTTTAGTATTTTTGTTTTTAGTGGAGGTTGGGCAGTGTCCGGATCGCAGAGCATAAGCATGTCGAAGGCACGTATCAAATTGATGTATCGTGCTATTGTCATTGCGATAATTTCATCGATTGTGATAACCCCAATTGCGTTATATGTATCATATAAATTTTCGAAAGCGAGATATGACCGGATAGTAGAACGGCAAGTAGGTGAGTTTGGGCAACGCCTTTTTTCAAAAATTACCCCTGCTTCTCAAAAATCGACTTTCTCCGAAGTTGTTAGTGATTATATTTCATACAAAAAGATATCACCCTCAAGCGACGCTAATTTTTCATACATTCTGTTAGCAGATGAATTTGATCAACGAATTGTAGAAAGTGATTTAAGCGAACTTGACCGGAACATGTTTTCGAAACGATCAGTTGTAGAGTGCTCAGTTTCGCTCTTGCCGATTATTTCATATGGAAGAAACAATTATTTTTGTTCAAAATCGCCGGTTGTTAACGGGCATACGCATTATACTCTATACGGATTTTTGCGAGTTTCCGACAAGGTTGTTGCTGACTTTATTGAAAACGCAATTGTTATTTGTGGGATAACGTCATTTATAGCAATGCTGGTTTCGTTCGTTCAATATTATATTTCAATTAAAGTTAGCAGGACATTGGTTAAGGCAAACGTTAAAACGTTATTGTTGTTAGGAAATACAATAGCACTAAGGGATAATGACACATTCCATCACAATTTGAGAGTTATGATATATTCCTATTATTTTGGAACAATTATGCGGCTTGCAGAGCAGCAAATGAACGAACTTATTAGTGGGGCATTGTTGCATGATATTGGCAAAATTGGAATACCGGATGCGGTTTTGCAAAAACCTGGAAAATTGACAAGCGATGAATTCGAGGTTATTAAAAGCCACGTCGCCTTGGGCGAAAAAATTATGGTGAATTCTGATTGGGTTGAAAGTGGTGTTGATATTATTAAGTATCACCATGAAAGATTTGACGGTAAGGGATATCCCCATAAATTATCCGGTAATGATATCCCGATAATTGCAAGAATGTTTGCAATTGTTGATGTCTTTGACGCAATAACAAGTGAGCGTCCTTACAAAAAAGCAAAGTCATATGAAGACACAATGACGTATTTGATTTCCGCAAAGGGCGGACATTTTGACGCGGAGTTGGTTGACAAATTTATTGATATTTCGAGGATGCTTTTTGAAAATTATTCAAACCGCAACAATGATGATGTTGTTGCGGAGGCAAATAGAATTTTGAATGTATATTATGGATAATATGGATCGTGCGTTGTTTTTGACGGAAAATACCTAACAAAATTTAGAAATATTTATGACTGCGTATAAACGGATAGTTTAAGCGTGCTCTGCTATTCCGTAGCGGCGATTGTTAATTTGCAAATTCTTAACAGCATCATCAATTAACCTCGACGTTCTAATATAGAGAATGTGGCTTTTTGTTAATAATTCAGTCATTTCTTTTGGAAGTGGGATTTGTTTTGCATAAGGCTGCAGCAGATATTCGTCTTTAGAAATTCTGTATTTTTTGTCAATTTCTTCAGCATCAATTTCATTGTTGTGGAGTGCTCTTATGGCAAACGCCCACGAAACTATTTCAGTAAGCCGGATGGTCAAAATTCTCATCTCATCAATCATTTGCATTCGTGTCATATATGATAAGAAATCTTTATCCATATTGTCATAATATGAAAAATATTCTTTTGAATTGAGTGCAAGTGCTATTGCCTCATCGTATATGGGGCCTAATAAAGAAATGGAAATAATAGCAGTCATTTGGCACCCCAGCATTTCAAATGATAGCCCTTGGTTCTTATGATAGAAGCGTAAATAATGCGTGATGAATATTCTCGGCTGTAATGGGCTTACAATATGCTATCGATGCCCCGAGAAGTTTCGCTTGCTTTAGGTGACATGTCATGCTTTCGGAGTGAGCAGATGTAATAGCCACGATTGGAATATCGGGCATAATTTTCTTTATGTTGATGATGGTTTGAATTCCATCTTGCTCCGGCATAAAGATATCAGTGAAAATAATATCAACCTTCGAAAATTCGAGAGCATGTTCACCCTTTATTCCAGTATCGGCTTCAATAACGCTGTGGCCGTGTTCCTCGATCATAAGCCGCATTGCTTTACGCATAAAATTGTCGTCATCGATAACAAGAATGGTCGCCATGATCGTCAACCTCGATATGATGCCAATGACTATATATTGAGCCGTCAGTTTCCGGAATAGGCTTCGGCGCGCCGGGTTCGCAAATGGGGCAAAAATATGTCTTTCGGCCAATATGCCGCATCCGTGTTTATGCGTAGCCTTTGACAATCATGTTCGTTTTATGCTGTCAAAAAAAAGGCTGTTAATTGTGGGGCGTTGCATAAAATGGAAATTTTCCTGCCTATCCGGTTGACGCAGACACCCACTAGGTATAGTATTTTATAGAAAGTTGCTGGTCTGGCCAGCAATGCGTTGGAAATGGCGATCTGGGATGAATGCATCTGCCCCGAAG
>CAIZDL010000050.1 GCA_903931735.1 uncultured Rhodospirillales bacterium | reverse complement strand
GCGTTGCTCAACATCCATCAACTTCGGGGCAGATGCATTCATCCCAGATCGCCATTTCCAACGCATTGCTGGCCAGACCAGCAACTTTCTATAAAATACTATACCTAGTGGGTGTCTGCGTCAACCGGATAGGCAGGCTTCGGACATGGGCGGGTCTCCGGTGAAAGCGGGTTGGGTGGCGGTGCGATTTCGTGCGGAATTCACGCAAAAGGGGGGATTTCCACCCCTTCGCGCCCCGCTCTAGTCCTCCAGTGCGCGCTTGATTGCGGCATTGAGAGCTTTTACTCCGGCGCCGGGGCCATCGGGGTGGTTCCACACCGCAGTGACAACCGCGATGAAATCGGCGCCGGCCCGGACCAGCGGGGCGCAGTTTTGCGCGGTGATGCCGCCAATGGCGACGCACGGAATCTCCATGATTTCGCTCCACCATTCCAGGATATCGGGGTCTGGTTGGTAGAGCACCGGCTTGGTGAGGGTGGGATAAAACGCACCAAAGGCCACATAGTCGGCACCCTGTTCGCCCGCGAGCATGGCGGAATGGCGGCTGTCGTGGCAGGTGACGCCAACGATGGCGTCTTTGCCGACCAGCCGGCGCGCCTCGGCGTAAACGGTGTCCTTTTGGCCGATGTGAACGCCGTCGCAGCCGGTTTCGGCGGCAATGTCCGGGCGGTCGTTGATGATGAAGGCAACCTCGCGCGCCTGGGCGATTGGCCGCAGCACGTCGCAGGCGCGGCGGATAAGGTCAGCCTCGGCGGTTTTGTAAGCATCGCCCGGAGCCTTCAGCCGCAATTGCACGCAAGCGACATCGCCGGCGTCGAGGGCTTCGGCGAGCCGGGGGGCGAATGTGCCAAGATCAAGCTCGGGTGGGGTCACAAGATAGAGGCGGCAGGCGGGAATGTCGGTCATCGGGGGATCACCAGGGGCATGAAACGAAAACGGCCTTCCCCAACCAAATTGGGGAAGGCCGCCGCGATTGTAAATGAAGCTCTCTTACGCTGGGTCATCCTGCCGGTCGATCACATCCCACTCTTCGTTCTTGTAGATGCGGACCAGCTTATCGAGCAGCTTGAGCGCGTCGGCGCGTGGGCGCTGGAAGCTGTTGCGGCCGATGATCGAGCCGTTGCCGCCGCCGTCGCGGATATCCCGTGCGTCTTGGTAAACGCTATCCTCGCCCTTGGCGGCGCCGCCCGAAAACACCACGATCCGCCGGCCGGCAAACGACGACTGGAGGATGTGCTTCACCCGGTCGGCTTGGCTGGTGACCACGATCTTTTCCGACTCGTAGACCTTCTTGGCTTCGCCGTTTTCGAGGTCGGCGCTGGGCAGCTTGACCTTGATGATGTGGGCGCCAAGCAGGGCCGCCATGTGCGCTGCATAAGCAATCACGTCCACCGCCAACTCGCCGACCTTGGTGACGGCGCCGCCGCGCGGGTAGGACCACATGACCACGGCAAGCCCAACCGCCTTGGCTTCGGCCGACAGCTTGCGAATCTCTTCCATTTGGTCGTATTGGGCGTCGGAGCCGGGATAGATGGTGAAGCCGATGGCGGCGCAACCAAGGCGCAGCGCGTCGTTCACCGAGGCGGTAACCGCTTGATCTGCGCCTTCTTTTTGGCGCGACAGGCTGTTGGCCGAGTTCATCTTGAGGATGGTTGGAATTTGGCCCGCGAAAGTCGAGGCGCCGGTCTCCAACATTCCCAACGGGGCCGCAAAGGCGCTGAGGCCGGCGTCGATGGCGAGCTGGAAGTGATAATGCGGATCGTAGCCAGCGGGGTTGCGGGCAAAGCTGCGGGCCGGGCCATGTTCAAAGCCCTGGTCAACGGGCAGGATGATCAGCTTGCCGGTGCCGCCCAAGCGGCCTTGCAATAAAATGCGGGCAATGTTGCCCTTGGTGCCGGCGTTGTCGCTCTCGTAGTTGGAGAGAATCTGCTTAACCTGCGGAGTCATCGTCATCGTGCCAATCCCCTATCACCGATGATGGAATTTCGCCCCATTGTGACGGCCCGGCCGCCGGGAGTCTACCCCGTTGCGGGGGCTGCATCGGCATTTTTGTGCGGTGCGGGAAACCCCGTAGTGGCATCGGGCCGATGGAGCAGCGCCCCCGCTGTGGCGGCGAGAGCGGCCAGCCGGGCGGCCAGTTCGGGCGGACCGGAGAACAAGAGATCGGTGCAGCCGGCGCGGACCCCGGCGAGCACCAGCCCCGGCTGATCATGACAATGCAGCACGGCGGTGAGGGCCGCCTCCGGGTATTCCTGCCGCACGATTTCAATCAGCGCGCTGAACCAGCCGGCGCCGCCGGTCGCACCATCGCCAATCAAGGTAACGGGGTGGCCCTCGCGAAGGCCCGCCGCCAGCGCCGCCCGGGCATCGTCTAGGCAGGAGATGGGCAGGCAGGAGACGTGAATCGGGGCGGTGGCGGGGCTCACGGTTGCCAGAACGGTTTGTCCGCCTCTTCTTCGGCATCGGCGCGGGTGAGGCCGATGTCTTGGAGCATGGCGTCATCGAGTTCGGCCAATTCGCGCCGGGAGATGGCCCGGCCGCACCACAGATGAACGGTTTCGCCCATTTCGTGCCACAGGTGGCGGAGACTAGGTGAGCCTGGGGAGCTGGATGCGGGATGAAAAACCATTGCCATGGCGGGTCTCCCGATTGCTGGTATTTGGGGTGCTGATCTCGGTGCGTACTCAAAGGAATAAGGTCTGACCCAGCAGTCAATACACCCAATTTATTACCATCTGATCAATTTCCAAAGAAAAAGTGCGATACCGTTCTGAGCGGCCCGCCCGCCACGGGCGCCACCCTCTGGCTTTTCATCAGTAAATGTACAACCTGCCGGTGGCGGCTCGAGTCCGCTGGCCACATGATGACCGACAAATCATGCACGGAAACAGAGCGCTCAAGGCGCTACCGCTCAACCTTACAACTATCCACCGGAGAGTGCGAATCGGCTAATTTTATGACATTGATCATAGGGTCGCTTGCCGCCGTTTCGCCATTCTGATTAGCCAGCCGAATAAATGCTGCGCTGCACAAGGTGAATGCTGCGTCGCGCAAATAAAAATCATTGATAATTTATTAAATCCCCGATGAGCGGGGGTCGAAATGGGTCCCGAGTCGGATTATCGGCGATTCAAAATCAAAAACGCACTATCTAATTGATTTCATGTTAATTTTTTCCTGGTGTGACCGGTTTTCGTGTTTTCTGCCGGGGAGGCGGCGAGCCGAAGCGGATGGCACGGATTGGCGAGCCCGGTCCGGCTCCGAACGCGGGAAAGATCGAGGATAACCATTTGAAACAACGAGAAGAAATTAGCAGAAATTTTGCGCAACGGTGCAGGATCCGGCCCCCGGGGATTGGCCATGAGTGGTGAGGGTTGGCCCGAAATGTCGCACCCGGCACAAAAGGCTGTTATCCTGCGTTACCAGTCGGTATATTGCCCCGACAATGAGGTAATAGTTAAAAATCAGAAACTCGGAGGAAATCTCGAGATGACGCAACCGCAAACGCCGAATCGCTGGTCCGTTGTGATCGGCGCTATTCTCATCCAATTCTGTCTCGGCTCGATTTATGCCTGGAGCGTGTTCACGGTGCCGTTGAAGGCCGCCGGTTGGACCAAGGCTGACACCCAGATCGTTTTTTCGCTTGAATTGGCGGTGTTCGCGCTTGTCATGCTTTACGCTGGCAAGCTCCTCACCAAGGTAGCGCCCCGCTATCTGGTGCTGGCCAGCGGCACGCTGGTTGGCCTCGGCTACATCATCGCGGGCGCCATGGGCGGCACCAATTTCCTGGCCGTCACCTTGTCGATTGGCATCATTACCGGCGTTGGTCTCGGCCTCGGCTACGTCGTTCCGATCGCGGTGTGTATGCGTTGGTTCCCCGACATGAAGGGCCTGATCACCGGTCTTGCGGTTGCCGGCTTTGGTCTTGGCGCCACCTGTTGGGGCTTGCTGGCGGGCACCTATCCAAACCTGTTGTTGACCCATGGTATCGCGAACACCTTCATGATTTATGGCACCACCTTTATTGTGGTGGTCGCGATTGGCAGCTTGTTCATGAGGTTTCCGCCCGATGGTTGGGCGCCGGAGGGGTATACGGCTCCTGTAGCCACCGCCGGTGTTGCATCTTCTTCTGGTGCGACTGACTTCACGATTTCTGAGATGCTCGGCACCAGCCAGTTCTACCTGATCTTCGTTGTCTTCACCGTGGCTTCGGCTGCGGGTTTGGCCTGCATCGGCCTGATCAAGCTCTACTCGATCGAGCAGTTGACGGCTGCCGGGCAGACCCCGGTGTCTGCCAACAGCATCGCTCAGTTTGCGATGTTTGTTGTGTTCCCCGTCTGTAATGCCTTTGGTCGCATCATTTGGGGCACAGCGGGTGATAAGCTTGGCCGCAAAAACTCGATGTTGATGATGATCGCCATTCAGGGCGCGATTGTTCTGGCATTCCCGATTTTGGTTAGCCAGGAAGTTGGTCTCTATATCTGCGCTGGCATCATCGGGTTTAACTTCGGTGGCAATTTTGCTCTCTTCCCCACCATGACTGCCGATACCTTTGGGACCAAGCGCGTCGGACAGAACTATCCGGTGGTCTTCCTGGCTTATGGCTTGGGCGGCATTCTTGGGCCGATCATTGCCGGCTACATGGGCGACCTTCACATGTCTCCTCAGGCGTTCACGTCGTGCGGTATCTTGCTGGTCCTCTGCGTTGGGTTGGTGTTCCTGATCAAGCCAGCGAGCAAGCCTGCCATCGCCGCCTGAGCCTCGGTTGGGGTTGAGAACGGGTTTGGTACGAGTGAGTAGTTCCCTATAACCTAGAAAAAACCACTGTATAATTTTCTGGCTGCCCGTTTGACCACTGGTCGCGGGCAGCTTTTTTCTGTTTATCGCTGATACGCTTTGGCTCCGTTCGATTTGCATTGATTCTCTTGCCAAAAATCGGGATTGTCTTGGGGCGGTGAGTGATGACTGGCCGCGATGAGGGGGGCATGAGCAGCAGGATACGGTCACTGCGCGAAGATGGCATTCTCGGCCCACCGGCGGCGGCCAAGCTGGCGGAGCTGGAGGGAAGCGCTTCTGCGGTCAAACAGGGCGAACAGATTGTCCGTTCCATCGCGCTGGCGGTGGGCGCGGCCGCTCTGGCGCTGATTTTGTTGTCTGTTTTCGCGGGCACTTCCGAATATAACCTCTATGTGAAGGATGCCGAGCGCCGGGTTGAGAGCGATATCGCCGCCTCCGAGCAGAACATCAAGCTGGCCATTTCCAGCCTCGAAAGTGTGATGCGGGCGATTGGCGAACGGATTCGTGCCGGCGGCGCCAGCCAGAAAAATCTCAGCGATTTTCTTTTCACGATGGACCACGACTTGCCGGCGACGCGGGCACTGCTGGTGGTGGGGGCGCAGGGGGCGATTATCGCCGAGTCTCGCCCTGAGCGGCTCGCCGTTGGTGTCGACGTCTCCGACCGCGCCTATTTTACGGTCCATAAGCCGGTGGCCAGCGAGGGGAGTACCGGCGAGGGGGAGTTGTTTATTGGGCAGCCGATCCGGTCGCGGGTCGATAACTCATGGCTGATGCCGATTTCCCGCCCGGTCCGCGATGATAAAGGAATTCTATTGGCGGTGGTGGTCGCCTCGATTGACTTGCGCTATATCGCGAAATTGTTTTCCTCAATTGATGCCGGCCCCCATAAACTGGAGGCCCTAATTCACCGGGATGGTGCTGTCCTTTCGGTATTCCCGTTTGACTTTGCTTTGATTGGTCGGTCGGTAAGTGAAACGGCGTTGTTCCGCGAATATCTGCCACGCGCAAATCTCGATGTCATTCATGGGCCGTCGGCGGTGGATTCGGCGGAGCGGATCGTTGCTTACCGCACCATGAGCCCGTGGCCGTTGGTGCTTGAGGTCTCGATGCGCCGGGACGACGCCCTTGGCCATTTTCTGGCCGTGGCGGTGGGCTGGGCGGCGCTGATCTTCCTGTTTTTGTTGATGACCATTTACGCCGCCTTCCGGCAGATTTCCCAGACGCGGCAGCTCGCATCCCAGGCGGTGGTGATCCAGCAACAGATCGGAAAACTAAAGGATACTTACGACGAACTTCAGCGTGAAATGTCCGAGCGCCGCTATGCCGAGGAAGAACGCGATCGTCTGTTTGATCTTTCCATCGATATGTTGAGCATTTCAACCATTGATGGTTTTTTTCGGCGCGTTAATCCGGCCGTGGTGGCCAACCTCGGGTATGGCGAGGTGGAGTTACTTTCAACGCGGATGATTGACTTTGTGCACCCCGACGACGTTGAGGGCACGCTTAATGAGATGCGGGCGTTGGCTGAACAGCGGCCGATGCTGGGCTTCGAGAATCGGTTCCGGCGGAAAAGCGGCGAGTTTCGTTGGTTCAGTTGGAATGCGTTCCCTAAGGATAATCTGGTTTATTCGGTGGCGCGCGATGTTACCGAGCAAAAGGCCGTGGCGGCGCAGTTGGAAACCGCCCTTTATCACGCCGAGGCGGCCAACCGTGCTAAAAGCGATTTCCTCGCCAATATGAGCCATGAGTTGCGCACGCCCTTGAACGGTGTTATTGGCTATGCTGAGGCGCTGGGCCTGGGGATATTTGGCAAGTTGACCACCAAGCAGGTCGAATATGTAAACAATATTCGGAATGCCGGGACGTTACTGCTGGGTATCGTCAATGACCTGTTGGATCTTTCGGTGGTCGAGGCCGGGCGACAGGTGTTGGCTGAGGGGGATGCGGAGATCGGCGCGCTGGTGCAGTCTGTGGTGGCGTTGGTGCGCGACCGTGCTGTTTCCAAGCAGCTTTCGTTGACTGTCAGGTTGCCCGAGCCGGTTCCGGTGGTGCGGTGCGATGAGCTTAAGATTAAGCAAGTCTTGGTTAACTTGGTCGTCAACGCAATTAAGTTTACCAACCCTGGCGGTACGATCGAGGTCGTGGTTGCGCTCTTGCCGGATGGTGGACTGAGTATCTCAATTGTTGATAATGGCATCGGCATCGCCGCCCATGATCTTTCGAAGGTGATGACGCCGTTTGGCCAGGTTGAGCCTGTCCATGCGCGCAAACAGGGTGGCGTCGGGCTGGGCTTGCCGCTGGCGAAGAAGTTGATCGAGCTGCACGGGGGCACGCTTAGCCTTGAAAGCGTTGCCGCCGTTGGAACCACGGCGCGGGTGACTTTGCCGGCCGCGTTGGTTCATGGTGGCTTGAGTGGCTAACTCGGGCTTTGAGTTCGAGGCCGGGCGCTGTAAAGTCCGATCTCGGTTAACGGGCTTGCGCGCAGCAGGGATGTGGGGCAGGGGAGCTGGGAATGGCTGAGCATCCGTCGATGAAAGGCAGGGGGGGGCTTTCGCGGCTGTGGCGTTTCGTCGTGACTCCGTCGGCTTACTATTCCCTTGGCGCCATCCTTTTGTATGGCTTTGCGCTGGGCGTGGTTTTTTGGGGCGGTTTCCACTGGGCGATTGAGCTGTCGAACACGGAGACGTTTTGCGTTTCCTGCCATGAACATTCGAGCTTCACGCTTCCCGAGGTCCAGAAATCGGCGCATTACAGCAACATCGCGGGGGCGCGTGCCCAGTGCTTTGATTGTCATGTGCCGCGCGACTGGTTGCATAAGGTGGCGACCAAAATTTCCGTCACCCGCGAGCTGTTTCATCACATGGCCGGCACGATCGACACGCGGGAGAAGTATGAGGCAAAGCGCCTTTCGATGGCGCTGGATGTGTGGCGCCGGATGCGTGAGTCGAACTCCCTCGAGTGTCGGAACTGCCATGATTACAGCTACATGAGCATGAAGCAGCAGGAAGGCTTGGCGGCGCGCCAGCATCAGTTGGCGTCGAGCCAAGGGGTGGGGTGTATCGAATGCCATATGGGCGTGGCCCATAGGCTGCCGGTCGGCGCGCCAGAGCGGCGGTTGCTCTCGGAAGGGCAGCAGTAAAAGCCGGGTGGTGAGAAGCCCCCGGCGTGGTGGAATCGGTCGGGGGCATTCTTATACTGCAACGGGAAAAACGGGTGTGTGCCGATTTTCCCGTTGTAGTATCGTGGCTTGCCTTGGGCGGTGCTTTAATCGTCAGGCGGTGCCGATTTCCCGGGCATCCAAGTCTGGCATATCCAAGTCCGGGGTATCATCGTAGTGCGAGCCGGTGAGGTTCGCTGTCATACGCCGCAATACGTCCATGGCCACCGACAGATCAGCCTTGGATATTGTTTGCGTCGCCTCGCGGTTGACCTCGAGGGAACATGGCAACAACACATCGCGCAGGGCCAATCCCTTTGGCGTGAGGAAGATGTTGACCTTGCGCCGGTCGTGGATGTTGCGCACCCGTTCGACCAAGCCCCGTCGCTCCATTCCGTTGAGTGCGGTGACGGTGGTGGGTTCCATCATCCCGACCCGTTGGCTGAGTTCGCGCTGGGTTAGCCCGTCTTTGTCCCAAAGTGCGCGCAAGAAAAACCATTGCCCCATGCTGACACCGTGCGTGGCGATGCGGGCCTGAAGAGTGCGCGCGAGCGAGCGGTGGACATCACGAACCAGATATCCAATGGTAGTATCGGAAAAGGTTCCAACATGGTCCGGCGTGATCTGATCAGAAGAAGGTGCGGCCACCCGCCTTCGGCCATTAAATGTCAGCGGCACCTCTAACGTTGTTATGTTGTCCGCCCTGGGCATGTCCGGATCAGACCACATGTGTTGCGTCGGCGATGTTCTTTCCATTCCTGCACCCTCCTGTTTCGACATAACAAACGCTGATGACTTTAAGGTCATTAAACCGGTTCGGCACTTTGCAGCCAATGGTGAGCCCAAGCCTGTGACGATAGCCAGGATAGGCCCCCTGTAACGACAGCCTAATTCAATTTAGAGAAAATTAAGGTAAACAACTCAAATTAGATAAAATACACTCGCTAAGACCTCCAGCCGCGTATATGGAGCAAAAACCTAAAATTTCAAGCAGTTAGTTTGCGTTAAAACCTCCATCTGGTCATTCCGCTCAGGTATTGCCCTTTTGTGCCTCCTCAATCAAAAGTATGGACTCTAATTATCATGTGCGTCATTGAGCACAAAGATGAGAATTCAAAGAGCATTTTATCGCTTTAGTGAGCATGTAAATTTAACCATATTCGAATCGCGCCGACTTCCAAGGATAATACTTAACGTCCATCTGCATTCATAATTGTTAAAACGATAGTATCCTTGCCCGGCGTTACCCAAGCGCTCGGTGTGCGCTTGGGTAACCGTTAAATCATAGCTCAACTTTGTGTTAAAATCATGGCGTTTCAACGAAGTTTACGGGATTATCTATGAACGCTGGCTCTATTCTATGTGCAGGCTGCGGTGTCGAATTCCGAAAAACAATTATAAGTACCAAAAATTATACCAGTATCAGGATAAGTGCGCTCGAAACTCTGGAAGAAAGTAATAATAAGCAGCTATCGGCATCGCTAAAAACCATAGGTTGGAGATTTTCGGGTCTAACCACAAGGTTCTTGACAATGTTCCGTTTGTGACTTCAGCTATTGTCGTGCTTGGTAAATTCACTGAGTATGAGCAGTGCGGGGCTCTGATGGGCGTCTGTGGCATGGCAGCTATGCGCGTTTATCGGGAAGTGGGGGCCGCGCGCGGGGGGCTGGGGCGCTAGGGTAGGGGATGAAGACTGTCGATTTTGACTTTATATTGCCCCCCGCGTGCGTTGCCGACCATCCGGCACGCCCGCGCGATCATGCCCGTCTGTTGGCTCTCGATGGGAATGAGATTCGGGATCACTATGTTTTTGATCTCCCGCGCTTGCTGTCGCCAGGGGATTTGCTGGTCTTTAACGACACGCGGGTGATCCCGGCGCGGCTCAGCGGTCGGCGGGGGGAGGTGCTGGTTGAGGTGACGCTGCACAAACGCCAGGCCTCCGGGCGCTGGATGGTGTTCGCCAAACCGGGCAAGCGGCTGCGGGCAGGCCAGACCATTGTGTTCGCGCCCGGCTTCGAGGCGGTGGTGGTGGCAAAATATGAGAGCGGCGAGGTTGAGCTTGAGTTCAACCGCTCCGACCCTGGGTTGCTGGCCGCGCTGCACGAGCATGGCCGAATGCCGTTGCCGCCTTATATCCGCCGCCCCTCGGGCCAGGAGGCGACCGATGCCGAGGATTATCAGACCTTATTTGCCGCGCGCGATGGCGCGGTTGCGGCGCAAACGGCGGGCTTGCACTTTACGCCCGCATTGATGGCGGCGCTTGAGCTGCGCGGCGTTTCCGCCGTTACCCTCACCCTGCATGTTGGCGCTGGCACTTTTTTGCCGGTAAAGGTCGATGATATCGCCGATCATCGGATGCACGCCGAGTGTGGTGAGATTGGCGAAAGCACGGTTGCCGCGATTATGGCAACACGGAAGGCTGGCGGCCGGGTGGTGGCGGTGGGTACAACATCGTTGCGCCTGTTGGAGACCGTGGCCGGCTCCGAGGGCGGTCTCCGGCCTTTTTCGGGGGAGACCGAAATTTTCATCACTCCTGGCCATCGGTTTCAGGTCGTGGATATGCTGCTCACCAATTTTCATCTGCCGCGCTCGACGCTGTTCATGCTGGTTTGCGCCTTCGCCGGCACCGACCGGATGCGCGCTGCCTATCGCCATGCCATTGATAATGGCTATCGTTTCTACTCGTTCGGTGACGCCACCTTGCTGGAGCGCGCGCCATCATGACCGGATTTCGGGTGCTTGGCGTTTGTGGGGCCGCGCGCGTGGGCGTGCTGGCCACGGCTCATGGCGAGATCAATACCCCCGCTTTCATGCCGGTGGGGACCCAGGCCACGGTCAAAGGGATGCTGCCGGAGCAGGTTGCCGGCACCGGGGCCGAGATTATTCTGGGCAACACCTATCACTTGATGTTGCGTCCGGGGGCCGAGCGGGTGGCGGCCTTGGGCGGGCTTCATCGCTTCATGAATTGGCCCGGCCCGATTCTCACCGATTCGGGCGGCTTTCAAGTCATGTCGTTGGCCGGGCTGCGCAAGTTGAGCGAGGGCGGCGTAACCTTTCGCTCTCATCTCGATGGCAGCCTGCACGAACTCACGCCGGAGCGCTCCATCGGCATTCAGCACAAGCTCGATGCCGACATTACCATGTGCTTCGACGAATGCACGCCCTGGCCCGCAACCGAGGCTGAGGCTGCCACGTCGATGCGGCTCTCGATGCGCTGGGCCGCGCGCTGCCGCGCGGTGTTTGTCGAGCGGCCGGGCTATGGTTTATTCGGCATTGTTCAGGGCAGCGTATACCCCGAGCTTCGGGCCGAGTCGGCGGCGGCGTTGATCGCCCAAGGGTTCGATGGCTATGCCGTGGGCGGGCTTGCGGTGGGCGAAGGCCAGGAGTTGATGCTGGCAACCCTGGAAACCACGGTGCCGCTGTTGCCGGCCGACCGTCCGCGCTATCTCATGGGCGTCGGACGGCCCTCCGATATCGTTCATGCGGTGGCGCGGGGCATCGATATGTTCGATTGCGTGATGCCGACCCGCTCGGGGCGGACCGGGCAGGGCTTTACCAAGCGCGGCACGATCAATATCAGAAACGCCCGTCACGCTGCCGACCCGAGGCCGTTGGAGGCGGGGTGCGCGTGTCCGGCCTGTCGTTGCTATTCGCGCGCCTATCTCCATCATTTGTTCCGAGCCGAAGAAATGCTCGGGCCGATGCTATTGACTTGGCACAATCTGCAACGGTTTCAAGATTTGATGCGGGGGCTGCGGGGGGCCATTGCTGTGGGCGGGCTCTCGGCGTTTATCGCCCGTTTTGAAGCCGACGAGGCGCTGGGCGATATCGAGCCGGTGTCGGGGATGGTCGAGGGAGAAAGCCCGTGACCGACGCGCGCTATGGGGGATTGACCCAACTCGGCGGCAAAACCGTGCAGCCCGCGAGCCCGGCCGAGGCGGTGCTGGAGCGGGTTGCCAATCCCCACCCCGGCGAGCGCTATCTTGTGCGGTTCACCGCGCCCGAGTTCACCTCGCTGTGCCCAATCACCGGCCAGCCGGATTTTGCCCATTTGGTGCTGGATTATGTGCCGGGCGAATGGCTGGTCGAGAGCAAGTCGCTGAAGCTTTATCTTGGCGCGTTCCGCAATCATGGCGCGTTTCATGAAGCTTGCACCCTCGAAATCGCGTTGCGGCTGAGGGCGGAAATCGCGCCGCTGTGGGTGCGCATTGGCGGTTATTGGTATCCGCGCGGGGGGATGCCGATTGATGTGTTCTGGCAATCTTCCTTGCCGCCCGAAGGGGTGTGGCTTCCTCCCCAGGAGGTTCAGCCCTATCGGGGCCGTGGGTGAGGGAGATTATCCGCGCCGAGGCCCTCGCGCTGGGGTTCGATGCCGTTGGCTTTGCCCCGGCGGCGCTGGGGGACCGGGTGCGGGAGGGGCTTGCGGGGTTTCTTGCCGCCGGCCATCATGGCGATATGGGCTGGCTGGCCGAAAAGGGCGAGCGGCGCTGCGATCCTCGCGGGTTGTGGGCTGAGGCGCGCACGGTCATTGCGCTGGGGATGAATTATTGGCCGGGGCCGGGATCTGAGCCGGGAATCGAGCCGGAGCCGGAGCGGGCGGCGGTATCGGTTTATGCCCGTGGGCGCGATTATCACGATGTGGTCAAGAAGCGGCTGAAGCGGCTGGCCGGATGGCTGCACCGGGAGTTTGGGCACGAGGTCAAGGTGTTTGTCGACACGGCCCCGGTGCTGGAAAAGCCGCTGGCGGC
>CAIZDL010000049.1 GCA_903931735.1 uncultured Rhodospirillales bacterium | reverse complement strand
GACACTGGCAGCCGTTGATCGGCTCGTCCATCATGCCACCATTCTTGAAATGAATGTCGAAAGCTACCGAAGGCGAGCCGCCATCGAACGAAGGCAAGGCCCGGGCCGACCGCCATCGCGCGCGACAACCAAAAACTCATCCTGATTGTCGCTCAGCGTCAATCAACGTAAGAAGCAATTTTGCTTGACTTCGTGTCGCTGAGCGACAATCATAACCACATCGCGACCGTGAGTTATCACACAGATTGTCGCTCTCATCTCATCTAGATTGTCGCGCAACACTTGTTAAACTGACATATGAACACTTTTCATATGAAGAGTGCCTAATGACGATTGCGGATTATCCACAAAGTGACGCTCATATGGATGAGCACCAGAACCTTCACAGCATCGCTAATATCATTGCCTATGATCTAGAGGTCTCAAATAAGGAAATCGTGCTCGATACAATCGACTTTTTCGAGGATTGGTTCATCGAACATGTTGAAAATATGGATGCAGAGTTGGGCCGCTTCTTGATAGAGCGTCACAATGCGTTTGCTTAACCAGATGAAAACTGATCAATCAGAAATCTGAACATGTGCCGGCATCAGGGTATCGCTGTTCCAACAGGATAAGGCAACCGTCGCAGATTTCCTGTTCGAGTGCGGTGTGGAGACCCATTGGCTTTGCCCCCTTGGGAGGGAATCCAAGTAGGTATGGGCAGGAGGGTCAAGGCCAATAAGCTGGAATTCGTTTAGTGAATAGAATGAGTTTGTTGTGTGCTGGTGATTATATTGAAGATATCTTTTACTTTATCCATCGTTACCGGCTTCTCAATTGTCAATGAAGCGCCTAGCGTTGCCGCAATAGTGAGCGAATTATGCCCCATAACCTTATTTACGTTAGATATTGCTACGATAGGTACGTCAGGATTGCTGTTGCGAACTGTTGATATGATCTCAAACCCATCCATTTCGGGCATATAAATATCAACAATAATTACGTCGGGATGTTCTGATCGAAATAACCTTTCTCCTTCACGACCATTTGGCGCGCTAATAACTGAGAGGCCGTGCTTGCTAAGTATCGAGCATAGCGCAATTCTGCATACGGTATCGTCATCAATTACAAGCACTTTAGGCATTCCGCAGTCTCCGAAAATACTTAGAAGAGATAGCTATCGTAGCTAACGTGATTGTTACGTGAGTGATGGCACTGTGTCATAATATCGTGACCACCGATCCTGAATATAATCGCAACATCATCATCCTCTTCGAAATCTCGCATGATTTCTCTTGTTTGGTCGGTCAGCTCAGGACAATCGCACCGCCCTTGGATCAGAACGGTTACGGCCATTGGGCACTGAGGGCAAGGCTTGTTGCATAGTGCCATGGCCGGGACCTCAAATATTCACTCGACACCTACAAAGTGAGCCGCCATGCAGCAAAATCCAAGGGGCGTTTCGGTAATGTGACATAATGCCGCGCAATATTAATTATGTATAGTGAGTATAAGATTAACAAAATGACACCATGGCAAAGCCATTGGCATGTCATGCTGAGCTTAAATATGCCGAGAAGCTTCGAGTGTGCGAATATCAGGCGATCGCATTGCAACATATAGTTTTGCGCCGAACTATTTTATCGGAAATTGGCACGACACACTGCTCTTTCGCGTCACCTTGAAAATAGGGAATTGAAAGAATATTATGAAAAATGTTCAGTGCCAACGACTGGTGTGCTCGCTTTTGGGGGGCAGCCAATGCAACGGGGATTCTTCAATGTCAGCCCATCGGGCAAAATATGGTCGAGGTTGGCCGCGACTGTTGAGAAAGTCAACGCAATAGATCGCAGTCGAACTTCACCTGGGCATGATCCTGCGCACCAGCCATTAGTGTTTTACATTACACGATAAGCTTGAGTCTCTAATGATAACCTGATCACCGTTGGTCTAAATAGCCATCACAATATTCTATCTGAGTAAAGTTAACATGATTAAAGCAGCGTTGGCCGTATCTTGACTATTTGGTATCTGAATTCAAAGACGAATTTTCCGGATAAATTGTTCGACCTCTGACGTCAGGCTTCCTGCGGCTATGTTCAAGCTATTAGCTGCCTCAAGCGTTTGCCGGGCATCATTGCCTGTTTCCTGGGACGCAGTAAGAACGCCGCGTATGTTTAAGGATACATCATCAGTACCGTGAGCGGCCTGCTGAATATTTTTTGAGATATCGAAGGTAGAAGCACCTTGCTGGTCAACCGCGCTGGCAATATTAGTTGATATCTCACTCATTCGTGAAATTGTTTCACCAATGTGTTTGATAGCATCCACTGCAGTAGCGGTTGCGCTTTGCATGTGGCCAACCTGTGCCTGGATATCATCGGTAGCCCTGGCAGTCTGATTTGCGAGGCTCTTGACCTCGTTGGCGACGACCGCAAAGCCTTTGCCGGCCTCGCCAGCACGCGCAGCTTCAATCGTCGCATTTAGGGCAAGGAGGTTTGTCTGGCTGGCAATATCGTTTATGAGTTGAACGACTTCCCCAATTTTTTGCGCCGCTTCCTGGAGGCTGGCGACGGTGGCGTTAGTACGGGCAGCGTCGTGAACTGCATTGGTCGCAATTTTGCTAGATTCTGAAACTTGCCGAGCAATTTCGCCGATAGATGTCGTTAACTCCTCTGTTGCAGATGCAACAGTCTTCACGTTCACAGAAGCTTGTTCAGCTGCCGAAGCCACGCTTGAGCATTGGTGGTTTGTTTGATCGGCATTAGCTGACATATTTTGTGCGGTTCCTTGAAGCTGTCGAGCAGCTGATGATACAGCTATAACAACACTATGTACGCTCTCTTCAAAATGATCGGCAAGGCTGTTAAGCTCTCTTCGGCGCTTATCGTCTGCTTCGCGCTTTTGACGTTCTTGTTCGGCCCGTGCATTTTCAAGCTCAAGTGCATTGTCTCTAAAAACCTTGACAGCGGTTAACATTTCTCCGATTTCATCTTTACGATCGGTATCGCTTATTTCAGATTTTGCATCGCCCTTTGCAAGGCGGTTCATTGAGGCGATAATCGACGTGATTGGTTGAGTTATTGACAGAGTAATGTATCTTGAAAGTCCAAGGCCGACGACAACGCCAATAGTCAACAAAACATAGAAGAGTGACTTGGCGGAAAGGTAATTGGCTTGACTACCAGAGTAAAGTTCCCCTGCCTGCTTTTTTTGAAGATCGACTAATGATCTTAATGGCGTCGCCGCCTTCCTAAACTCATTCGTGCTCTCTTTTGCAAGAGAGGTTATCACAGAATCTGCGTTTCCTGTGACCGCTGACTTTGTGATGGAGCTAAAATACCTTGTTAACGAATTCAGCCCAAGTTCGGCTTGATCAGCGAGTGGCTTTTCTGATGGGTCCATCGGAGTGGCGCGGTAGTTTCTCCACTGGCCGTTCATCTCCGAAATATATTTTTCTAGATCGATCTGGATTTTTGCAGCCGCAGCAGAGTCTTTTGCCAGCGCCGCTTCAAACGCGCGTATCCTTATGCGATGGATGCCGTCAATGACACTTCCTAGGGTGGCGATGGCGAGTGTTTTATCTTCGTATGTGTCTCTAAAGTCTTGGTTGACTGCGGACATTGTTGAGAGGCCAGATGCGCTCATGGCCGCGATAATTAGCAGCATCGTTGCGGTCAGAATGCCAAGTCGAGTGCCAAAGCGTAGGTTATTAAGCATTCTAGCCCCCTCGCACAAAATATAGTCAAGAGCCTTGTAACACTCGAGACTTTAAAGGTGATCGATGTGTTGCGAAACGGGGGCCGCAGGTTGCTTCGAAGTCGATGGATTTGTCGCTGCCTCGTTTCACTAATTGGTGTTGAGCTTATAGATTGTCGGGCAATTTTCAAGGCCCTGGATGAACGGTCACGGGAGGTTCAAAAACTCGTGTAAACACGATTCGCCACCGTGTCAGCCATCCACCATCCCCAGATCGTCACCAAGAATCTGTATCGTTTCAATAGCTTCAAAATCGGATGTGCAAAATACGTGTAAAACAACCCAAAACTCGCCCGTGAAGTTTCTGTGTAAACTTTGAAATCGTCAATAAATCAATGACTTAGACAATCGGACAGAAACATTACGCCTCACCCGTTGGGAGAGCGTGTTGGCCTAATGCATTGATTTTTGGGAAGAAAGTTTGGTGGGTGATGAAGGACTCGAACCTTCGGCCCGCTGATTAAGAGTTAGCCTATTATAACAAATCTGTGCTGAAAGATCACTATGTTACAGCGCACTTTTTCGGTCGTGTTAAATCTGTGTAATTCTACCGTGCGCTTGACCTTGTGACGAACTTTGAAGGCTGGGTGTTTAGAACATTGAGCGAACTTTAAAATCAGCTTTGAAGATCGTCGTCGGTATTTTTTCAATGTTTATCCGTGATTTGATGTGCTTTCCTGATCTAATTTCTGATCATTTTTGCACGTTATAGGCCCGCTGACTTTTTATCAGCGGGTGAGTGCGACTGACTTTCTGGTGATACGTCTGGTGATTGTAACCTGATGGTGGTGGACGGTAGTCAACGGTGGGTGACGGTCGAGAGCGGTATGGGCGGCGATTCGAAGAGCGGGGTGAAGGGTGCTGGCAGGGTGGAGAGGGCTCACTGCCCGTGCCCAGCCATTCGCCTCTGTTCGAATCCGGCTATGCTGATAGCCCATGATGTCGTTAACCCTGGGCGCCCCTCCTTGATGCTGTCACGGCGCTTGCTGGTTTGCGCCGCCGGCTGTGCTTTACTCTACCACTGTGATCAGCTTACTAAGCTGCGATACTGTAATAACTCTCTTGACCTGTCCTGTCGCATTTCGAAGGGTTAGCTTCTTTTGGCGCCCTTCAAATTCCTCGCGAGCAATTAAAAACATGCCGACGGCGGCTGAATCTATAAATTGCAACTCTCCCAGATCAAAGACAATCTGTTTCGATGGCTCTGCTATGGCTTCCTTAATCAGCATGCGCATCTTTGCATGATCGTTAAATGTTAGCCGACCATTAAAGAATATCTCGCATTGCTGATCACTAAGATCAATACGATAATCCAAAGCCTGATCCTTCGTTTAGGTTGCCTTTGCCGGATAGAAGCCTTCATCCGCCGTTACATCAACCACTTCATCGGTTGCGAGCGTCCGCTTACGGTATTCAAGATAGCCGTAAACCGCTGCTGCCCCGGCCGCAATGACAATCACTGGTCCCCAAATCCCGAGCCCAAGGCCCAATCCGAGGCTCAAACCCTTGCCTGACCAGATCGTGCCGCCGGTCAGCGACTCGGTGCAAGGAGTTTTCACCACCGGCCACGATCTGTCTGATGATCGGCAACACCATGGCCGCGCGGTCATCCGCCTTCTTGATGATGGCCTGCCGGGCAAGTTGCTGGGCTTCGGGCAGGTTCACGGAATTGCCCAACCGGATGCCTTTGGCTTTGGCTGCCTGCATCGTTGCCCTGGTCCGCTGACTTATTATCAGCTGGTGAGTGCGAATGACTTTGATATAAAGCTCGTTATGATTGTCGTCTGAAGGTTGATCTGGGTGGGTGACGGTTGTTGACGGGGGCGACCGGTTGGTGACATAGTTAGCCCGGAGTGGGGCTCAAGCCTGCCGCCGACACCCCCCAACTTTGCGATTCTCGATGTCGAATAGCCATGCAGCTTGACAAGCACGGCGCCATCAGCCCAATATCCTGGAGCCGGCTGGGCTTGATGTGCCTGGTAAAAACCAGCGCCATGATCCGCAATTAATAATTGGGCTCATTCAGACAAGGGAAGGTAGCATGGAGGAGCAAGGCCGCAACGTATCGGGACAGACCGTAGAGCCCCCTCCGCCGTGCGTGCCGCGCTGGTCGCTGCCGAATGGCTTCCGCTCAACTGACCTGGACAACAATGCGACCTTGCCTTCGGAATTCGGTTCGCAGCAGGTGACTTACAAATCTCTTGGTGCAGGCCGTGGCATGTTCCAAGCTCGCGTGAGGCTAAGCGAGGCAGTGCAGTTCTCGACTAGGATGGTGTCGGATCGCCCGATCGCCGTTCTGCGATTGCCGAGGGCTGGGCGGGTTGAGGTCAGCCTCCGGAAGGCCGATTCCTTCGTCGAGAATCCCGAGAGTTATGGCTTCTTCCTGCATGGCGGACCTGACGATACGGTTGGCTTGGTTCACCAGCCCGCAGAACTGTGTGATACGGTGGTTACGATGATCTCCGAAGGTCAACTGTCGTCGATGCTGGCTGGTCTGCGGGTCCCGACGGCGGTCGAGCGGTTTCTCAACGGAAACCCTGAAAACGTCGCGATAAGGGTCCGGATGTCTGCGGCAATTGGAGCGCTAGCCTCGCAGCTCATCTCCTCCTCCTATACCGGCGGTCTGGCGACCCTCTATATGAATGGCAAGCTGCTGGAGGTCCTGGCGGCGACGCTCAATGATCTGAACGGGACGGTTGAGACCTCCGAGATTACTCATCGGGGAGAGCGGGGCAAGATCGGTGCGGCCATTGATCTGCTGATGGCTGATTTGGTCGATCCTCCTAGCATGGAGTCTCTGGCGAGCGCGGTCGGGCTGTCGCAGCGCCGGTTGGCCGAGCTTTTCAGGCTGGCGACCTGCAAGACGGTCGTGGAATGGGTGGCAGAGCGAAAGATCGAACACGCTGCGACCTTGTTGAGCGACGGTGGGATGCCGATCAAGGAAATCGCCTTCCGGCTGGGCTACGCCCATGTCGGAACTTTCACGACCCAGTTCACCCGCAGGTTTGGCGCCCCCCCGCCAGTTACCGGCGTTCCTTGTGCCCCGTTCGGTTCGCGGAGCGCATGTCCTCATAAGTTTTGTGCGAATCTCCCGAAATCGCCAGCCGTATTTTTCCTCCTTCTCCGATGTAGATTTCCGACCGTCCGAAATGTTTGGTTTCGAGGAGCGGGTCGGTTGGGAGAGCGGGTCTATCACGCCGGATCGGGACTGGACGTGGTGGTGGCGGATGCGCTCCACCCCGGCGTTTCGCCCAAGGCGGTCATCAATATTCGGGTGAAAAGCCGTGCTCTGCCGGCTTCGCCGCAGGCTCGCCCCTGGATGGTCCGGGTGTGCGTTTCACTGCCGCGCCTACAGTCGTTGCTCGGCGGCTCAGAAGCGGCCGAACGAATTCTGGCGACGCTGCAAAGCAACGGAGCCGACATCCCGGTGGAAAACGGAGAGGTCGTCAGCCGGATCAGGGATGAAATCGAGGGGAGCACATACGACCCCGTCTCCTTCCACCTTTTTCTTCAGGCCAAGGTCATAGAATTGCTGATCAACGGGTTGGCTCATGCCCCGCCGACCGGGGAACGGCCTCCCCGCCTTGTATCGGCAGCGGTCGATCTTCTATTGGTTGACCCGCTCAGCCCGCCCACGATGGCCGAACTGGCCTCGTCCCTCGGCATATCCCCCCGCACGCTGAGTCACCAGTTCAAAGCTTTTTTTGGGGTGAGCGTTCCCGAGTGGCTGACGGAATGGCGGTTGGTTCGGGGATGGGAACTGGTGGTCGAGGGTTCCCTCCCGTTGGCCGCGGTCGCCGCCTCGCTGGGGTATGCCCACCTGTCGAACTTTACCAGCGCCTTCAGCAGGCGCTTCGGCCTGCCGCCGGCCCGAATGCGGTCGAGCAGGCACCGGTTCGAGCAAAGTGCCATGCCCACCGGCGCGGTCAACACCAACAGCCCCCTTATTTCGACGGCGCTCATCGAGACGTCGACTGTCGAAGTACAACAAATATGAATTTAATGAGAGAAACCGACATGGCAAATGTTGGATTTGTACGCCAATTGCTTGGAAAAATTCCGCTGGCGCTTCTCGCGTTCGGTGCCTTGACAATGACACACATCGAAAGCGCCCATGTTTTAGCGCAAACAATTCCCGATGCCGGATCACTGTTGCGGCAGCAACAGCAGAATCAGCCTCCGGCGTTGAGTCATGAGATTCCTGGGACTTTGCCGCCGGAGGAAAACAGACCGACGCTGAGTTCGATAGCGGGCAAGCGTATTCATGTCAACGGTTTCCAGGTCACCGGTTCTGTGGCGCTGTTTCCCGACGAGGAGTTTAAGGGGCTACTCAAGAGCTACACTGATCGCGATCTGACGTTGGCAGAAATCCAGGAGGCTGCCGGAGCGGTGACGCGGTATTACCGGGAGCACGGCTATTTTCTGGCCCGCGCCTATGTTCCGAAGCAGGAAATCGCCAACGGCGTGGTGATCATCGCGGTGATCGAGGGGCGGATCGAAGGCAAGTCGGACGGCTCGGGCATTGTCGTTAAGGGCGACGGTGTGCGCCTGGACCCTGAACGCATCCGGGGCATCGCCGCCGCCGCCGTGCATCCGGGAGAACCGGTCAATCAGGATGCCCTTGAGCGTGGCGTGCTGCTGCTCAACGATCTTCCCGGCATCACCGCCAAATCGGGTCTGGAGCAGGGCCATGAACCGGGTTCGACTAAACTCACGATCGATACTCAAGAAGGGCCGCTGGTCTCGGGCACGGTCAGCGCCGATAATTTCGGTAGCCGCTATACCGGCCAATTCCGCACCAACGCCGGAGCCAACCTCAACGATCCCTTCGGCCGGGGCGATATCCTGTCGCTCAACTCGACCTTTTCCACCAATGGCGGGCTCAAATACCTCCGGGGCGACTATCACGCTCCGGTCGGTGATGACGGCCTGAAGTTGGGCGCGTCGCTCTCGGGCATGTCCTACGAGCTGGGCCAGGAACTGACCAGTCTCAACGCCAGCGGTTGGGCCATGACGGTCGAAGGCAGCGCCGCTTACCCCATCGTGCGGACCCGTGCCGAGAACCTGACGGCGCAGGCCAACTACGACCACAAAATACTCTACAACCGCGCCGCCGGAGCCACGACCAGCGACAAGCGGCTCGATTCCGTTTCTGTCGGTTTGGTCGGCGACGCCACCGACAGCCTTGGCAGCGGCGGCGTCAATCAGGCGACCTTAACCGCCACCTACGGCCGGCTCGACCTCGGCAATTGGCAGGCGGATGCCGCCAATGACGCGGCCACCGCCAGAACCGCCGGGCGATACGCCAAACTGCAATATTCGCTCGGCCGGATTCAGCGTCTTGACGATTCCTTGAACCTGTTCATCGGCGGTTCCGGGCAATTTTCCAACAAGAACCTCGACTCGTCGGAAAAGTTCCAACTTGGTGGCGCCAGCGGTCTGCGCGCCTACCCTTCGGGCGAGGCGGCAGGCGATAGCGGACATAAGCTGACGGCGGAGCTTCGTTGGGAGCTGCCGATCGACCCCGGCCTGTTGCCGACGCCGCAAGTGGTCGGGTTCTACGACCATGGCTGGATTTGCCAGAACAACAGTCCCTGGGCGGCCTCCGGCCAATCCAATTGCTACACGCTCAAGGGCGCCGGTGTTGGCCTGAACATGGTCAAGACCGGTTCGTTTGAACTCCGCGCCAGCTACGCCCTCAAAATCGGCGGCAATCCGGGGGCGAGCGCCCAGGGATTGGACAGCGACGGCACCAACAAGCGCGGCCAGTACTGGCTGCAATTCTCCATGTGGTTTTAAGGCGGGGACGACGGATCATGATCATCCTGAACACCAACACGCTGCGCCAGCGGCTGCTGGCAGGGACAGCCCTGGTCGCGATTGGCAGCTTTACCGGCACTCCGGTCCTGGCGCTTGATCCCAATACGCTGCCGACTGGCGGGCGGATCACTGCGGGTTCCGGGTCGATCAGCCAGACCGGTGCCCGCATGGATGTCAACCAGACCAGCCAACGGATGATCGCCAACTGGAACGGATTTTCCATCGGCGCCAACGCCTCGGTTACTTTCAACCAGCCCAATTCCGGCGCGGTGGCACTCAATCGGGTGACCGGGAACGATCCCTCGCAGATTTACGGCCGGTTGGCCGCCAATGGTCAGGTTTTTTTGATCAATCCCAACGGTGTGCTATTTGGCCCGAGCGCGCGGGTTGATGTCGGCGGTATCGTTGCATCGACGCTCAATATCACCGACAAGAACTTCATGACCGGGCGCTATACCTTCACCAACGAAGGCGGCGCCGGCTCGGTGGTCAATCAAGGGACGATATCGGTGGTTGACCGGGGCTATGCCGCCCTGTTCGGCACCACCGTCAGCAACCAGGGTGTGATCACCGCCCGTCAGGGCAGCGTGGCGCTGGGGGCGGGCGACACGGTGAGTATTGATTTCGGCGGCGACGGCCTGATCAACCTTGCGGTCGATAAGGGTACGCTCAACGCCCTGGTCGAGAACAAGGGCGCGATCAGGGCCGATGGCGGTACCGTGGTGATGCGGGCCAGGAATGCCGGAGACTTGGCCGCCACGGTGGTCAATCAGAGCGGGGTGATCGAGGCCCGGGCGATCACCGACGTCGGCGGCAAGATCGTGCTCGACGGCGGCGAGGCCGGCATTGTCGCGGTCTCCGGCACGCTCGACGCTTCGGGCAAAGGGGCCGGCCAACGCGGCGGCTCGGTGACGGTTCAGGGCGACAAGGTCGGCCTGTTCGCCGGAGCTAAGATCGACGCCAGCGGCGCCTCGGGCGGCGGGACGGTCAAGGTCGGCGGCGGTCGCCAAGGCAAGGACGCGACGGTGCGTAACGCGTCCGCCACCTACATGGATGCGGCGGTGGCCATTGATGCCAGTGCGTTGGGCAACGGCGACGGTGGTACCGTAATCCTGTGGTCGAACGACTACACCGGGTTCTACGGCACGATCCGCGCGATGGGCGGCAGTTTGGGCGGCAATGGTGGCTTCGTTGAAACCTCCAGCCACAACAATCTTCAGGCGTTCGGCAAGGTGGACGCCGCCGCCGCCGCCGGAAAGCCCGGAACCTGGCTGCTTGATCCCGAGAACGTAACCATCAGCAGCACGACTTCCAACGGGTCGCTGTCGGCCAACGTCTTCACCCCCAGCGGCGACGATGCCACCGTTGCATCTGGGGACATCAGCGCAGCGCTCAACAGCGGTAATACGGTGCAGATCGTTACCGGTGGCAGCAGTACTGGTTCGCAGAACGGCGATATCACGATCGCCAGCAACATCAGCCACACGGCGGGTGGAGCGGCCTCGCTGTTTCTCGGGGCCGATGGCAACATTATCGTTAACTCCAACATCACCCTCTCCGGCAGCAGCGGGAATGCGCTCAACGTATACTTTTCAACGGGAGACGGCGGTGGCCTCGGGGCCATCACGCTGAACTCCGGTAGTTCGATCAGCACGTTCGGTGGTTTTGTTAAATTCGGCGGGGGCTATGCGTCGGTTGCCGACTGGACTACAGATCCCACATCCACGTCAACGACTCACTATGCCGTAGGTTCGAGTCCCGCGACCCCGAACGGGATCACTCTTACTGGAGCAAGCATCAACACAACTCTTCTTAATAATACGACCACAGTTGGTGCCGGTAATATACTTATTGCTGGTTTAGGGTATTTACCAGCACTGGGCGATTCTTCAGCTTCAGGAAATGGGGTTGTTATTACAGGGGATACATCTCTGATCGGAAATAATATTTCAATATTTGGTGCCGGAGGAACCAGCAGTTATAGAGGACAAAATGTTGGAGGGGGTGGCGGTGTATTAATAGGCCCAACAAGTCAAGATAGCATAAATTACATTGTAAATAATTTTGGTTTTGGAAATGAGACAATACCAACAACGACCACACAGAATCGCGTTTCTCTTAGCGGTAATGGAAACATAATAATTCAAGGAACTGGTGGAAATGGGAACTCCGCTCAATCATATGGACAATATCCAGGAGCTGGTGGTGTGGGCCTGTCCATTTCAGGTGCGGAGATATCAACGTCAGGTAACAATGCTTATGTTTCACTAGGTGGGGTCGGAGGGCAAGGAGGGGATGGGTTCCAAGGAAGAAGGACATTTAGCGCCACCTATGGCGGAACAGGTGGCGACGGAGCGCTTCTTTTCGATGTGGTGCTTGATGCGCCTGCCCTCACAGGGGGGGCCCCTTCAGTCGATATTGAGGGCAAAGGCGGCGCTGGTGGTGCCGTTGGGACTTATTATAGTACTCCTAACTCTCCTGAATACGCTAAGGCGGGTGATGGCGGAAGCGGCGTGTTTACCTACAATGTGTCGACTCAGACAGGCACTGAGAACATTCTGATAAGAACCAGCTACGGCATGGCTGGAGCCGAATCCTTGTATGATCCGAACAATGCATCAAGGGGAACAATCGGCACGCTATTCTATACGGCTGGTGCGTTAAATGCGGGTTCGGGTCTTTTAATCATTGACGCTTCAAATAACACGAATCCGACGTTCAGTTCCAACGGTATTACTCAAGTTAGTCAGCCTGCTCAAAGCTCACCATATTCACCAGATGTTGTGACCGCGGGAAAACTGCAAATTAACAGTGAGGCGTCGCAATCAGGCGCTTACGGAAGCAGCGTATATTTTGATGTCGGCATAAATAATATTGCATCATTGTCGGCTGGCAACTCAACGAATCCAATTACTTTTTTGTTCTTAAATAATGGAGCTAACTCATTATCAATTGATTCGTTCCCCGCGCAGGGGCAATCGCTATTTGGGGCTATAAATGGATCAAGTGGTATCACAGGGGCTGGAGCTGTTGTGCGCATTACGACAACAGGCACTGTAACCCAGACATCGCCGATTATTATTAACCAGCTCGATTTGTTTGGTACAGGATCAACATATCTCCTTGACCATCAAAATTCATTTTCATATTTAAATGTCGGTGGGGAGACAAGTAAGGTTTCAAGCGCTACGGTAAACAATACTTTAACAGATATATACGGTATTTTTGTTTATGCTGACGGAACCACAAAGCTATCAACAACAGGAAGCGCTACTAATGGCGGCGGAGTCATTGTTAGCTCATCCCTATTGTTGGGCGGAGTCGGCGGTAGTTGGAGTCTGACTGGTACAGATGGCTACGGCGGCGGAAACTATGTCGGTACAATAGCCGGAAACACCGGCTCCGTTCTGTTCCTGGACAGCCAGAACTTGAGCGTTGGAACGGTTGGCGGGGTCACGGGTCTTACGGCATCGGCCAACGTTATGGATGCCATTGTCCTAAGCACTCCGGGCCTGTTCACCAATTCCGTCGGAGCCAATGGCCTCACCGTTACCGGCACATCGAATAATCCCCGCTGGGTTGTTTACTCTGACAACACGGCAACCATCGTCAAAGGTGGCCTTGTTGGTAGTGAGTGGCTGACGCTCGGCTCGATCAGCGGTACGCTTATAAATACAGATCAAGGCATTGGCACCAATGTTACCGTTGCGACAGCAACGGACTTGGCGAGCAGCGGCAATACCTTTGTGTTTCTACAGGGCACGCCGAGCGGCTCGTCGTCGGGCGGTAGCTCCAGCGGCTCGGGCTCGGGCTCGTCGGGCAGCAGCACATCGAGCGGTTCAGGCTCGTCGGGTAGCAGCACGTCCAGTGGTTCGGGCTCGTCTGGCAGCAGCACGTCCAGCGGTTCAGGCTCGTCGGGCAGCAGCACATCGAGCGGTTCAGGCTCGTCTGGCAGCAGCACGTCCAGCGGTTCAGGCTCGTCGGGTAGCAGCACGTCCAGTGGTTCGGGCTCGTCTGGCAGCAGCACGTCCAGCGGTTCAGGCTCGTCTGGCAGCAGCACATCGAGCGGTTCAGGCTCGTCTGGCAGCAGCACGTCCAGCGGTTCAGGCTCGTCGGGTAGCAGCACGTCCAGTGGTTCGGGCTCGTCTGGCAGCAGCACGTCCAGCGG
>CAIZDL010000048.1 GCA_903931735.1 uncultured Rhodospirillales bacterium | reverse complement strand
CGGCACAACCCCTGCGTGTTATGCTCAACTTTTGTTAACCATTCTAAGTTATTGATTTCAAAGGCAAAAATATCCTTTAGTTGTTAAGCCTTTGTTAATAAAGTTTGCGTCACACTGTGATCGGACGGGGCGGAGACCTCGACCGGGGGAGCGCAGGGGCGGACGAGTGCGGAGGACAAGACCCATGAGAGTTATTGCGGCCTTTCTAATCGGCTTTTGCGTCGCGATGCTTGGGATCGAGGGCGCGTATGCCGAAGCGGTGAACGGAAGCGTGACCACGGCGTCCTTTACCGTGAGCGATCAGGTTCCTCTGACCGAAGCGGTCAATGTTTTGGTGCTCCAGGAGCCTTCCCGAAACGCCACCCGCAACGACGGCTTTATCAGCTTCGACACCGTGATCATCGGCTGCACCGCCGGCGCCGCCGCTGGCGCCCTTGCCATCGCGCTGCCGGTGTTGACGGTGGCCAGCAGCGGCATCGGCCTGCCGGCCAGCGCCTCGGCGGTTATCAGCACCGCCGGCATTGGCTGCGCCGTTGGGGTGGTTAGCGGCCTTGCCGCGATCGGGACCGCCTGGGGCCTGAACCTCATGGGATCGTTTGGCGACTCAGGCGCCAACTGATCGGCTCCAGCCGTTCTGAAGCAACCTATTGCCAAGCCAAGGGCCGGACGCGAAGGCGGACCGGCCTTTTGGTGTTAGAGCGGATCCGTTACCTTGCTGAGTTAACGGTTTCCAACGGCCGCGGCCTTTGGTGGGGTCGCAGGGGCAAAGCCCCGACAAAAACTTTCGGCCCCGGCAAAACTTTCGAATTGCCTTCGGCGACCAAAGGCCGTCGGCTTTTGGAAACCCGGACTTTTACGTGGATGATCGAGCCATGACCGAACAGGTCGAGTGCGTGGTGGTGGGAGCGGGAGCGGTTGGGCTGGCGGTGGCGCGCCGGTTGGCGCTGGCGGGCCGGGAGGTGGTGGTGCTGGAGGCGGCCGGCGCCATTGGCACCGGCACCAGCTCGCGCAATTCCGAGGTCATTCACGGCGGAATGTATTACCCAACCGGAAGTTTGCGCGCCCGATTATGCGTTGCCGGCAATCGGGCGCTTTACGAATTTTGCGCCAGCCGGGGTATCGGCCATAAACGCCTCGGCAAGCTGATCGTCGCGACCGAACCCGCTCAACTGGCAAAACTCGAGGCGATCGGCCGCCAGGGGGAGATCAACGGCGTCACCGACATGCGCTGGCTCGACGCTGCCCAAGCCCACGCGCTGGAGCCCGAGATTCGCTGCACGGCGGCCCTGCTCTCACCCTCGACCGGCATCCTCGACAGCCACGGCCTGATGCTGGCCTTGCAGGGCGAGGCCGAAGATCATGGCGCCAGCGTCGCCCTTAACAGCCCGGTAACCGGCGGATCGGCAACCGCGCACGCCATCGAGATCGCGGTTGGCGGGGCCGAGCCGATGCGGCTGGGCTGCAAGCTTTTGATCAACTGCGCCGGCTTGGGGGCGCAAAAGCTGAGCCTCGCGCTTGAAGGGCTGCCCGCCGCCACCGTGCCCCGACAGGTGTTGGCCAAGGGCAATTATTTTGCGTTTAGCGGCAAGCATTCGTTCCGCCGGCTGGTTTATCCCATCCCGCCCGAGGCCAGCCTTGGCGTTCATGTGGTGCTCGACCTTGCCGGCCAAGCCCGATTCGGCCCCGATGTGGAATGGATCGAGCAGGTGGATTACAGCGTTGACCCCGGCCGGGCAGCGGCCTTTTACGCCACCATCCGTCAATATTGGCCCAATCTCCCCGATGGCTCGCTAACCCCGGCCTATTGCGGCATCCGCCCCAAGCTGACCGGTCCGGGCGAGGGTGCGGCGGACTTCATGATCCAGGATCAAACCACGCACGGCGTCCCCGGCTTGGTGACCCTCTACGGCATCGAGTCGCCGGGCCTGACCTCGTGCCTCGCGATTGCCGACGAGGTGGTGGCACGCATACCCACGCTGAACTGAAAAGCCCGTGGGCGGCTACCCGGCTTCAGTCCAGCGCCCCTCCTCCGCCGCCAACACCACCAGGGTTAGCAAAAGACCGAAGCACAGATATTTGAAACTGGTGTGAAACAATAACCCACCCGCGACCGGCGGCAGGGCGGCCAGGGCCAGCGGCGGGTTGCTCCGGGCCAGCCGGACCGCCAGCGGACCCAGCGTGGCAAGCCAGCACAGCACCAGCAACAGGCCGAACAGGCCGGTTTTGAGCACCAAATAGCTGGGAAAGCTGTGCGTATACGATACGCGCCAGCCACCCACCGCCGGATTGGCGATCAGGGCGCCCCAGCCATCGCCAAACACCAGCGCGGTGAGCGAACGCCCGGCCTGATCGAGCACGGCGGCGGCTTCGTTGGCGCGCTCATTGACACCGACCTGCTCACTTTTCGCCACCACCAGATCTACCGCGCTGGAAAGCGGGTCCCCCGGCACCAGCGCCCACAGCAAAATCAGCCCCAGCCCCACCACCACCACCGGCCACAGCGTCCGCCGAGCACACCAAACCAAGAACACCGCGCCCGAAAAGGCGATCATGATCAACGCCAAGCGATGCACCGTCCCCGCCAGCGCCGCCACCACCAGCACCGCCGCGACACTAAACAACGGCGCCAAGGCCAGACGCAGCCAAGGGGTGAACTTCGGCATTCCCGGAGCAGCGCACCCCGGCCACACCAGCCCAACCGCACAAAACGGCAGCCACAGCGCGGCAAACAGCACCGCCGGGCTATTGAGCAAGTACAACGCACCCTCGGGCATGGTCCGGTGGCCGATGGCCCCAAAGGCCCAGCCGGCGCCGGCCCACCAGCGCACCACAAACGCCACCCCGGCAAGGGCGAGCCCGGTCGCCAGCAAGCGAACCGCCCAAGGCCAGGCCGAACGCAACGGCGTCACCAACAGTACCGGCATGAAAAGATAAAACAACGGCACGACATCGCGCACCATGTCACGGGCGGCCCAATCCATGGCCGCCCCGCGCACCAAAGGCAGCCACAGCACCCCCGCCAGCGCCACCGCGCCGATGGTCTCAAAGCGCCGGGCGCCGGGACCCAGCAAGACCGCTCCCGAAAAAACCGCCACCGGCTGGTGCCAGCCGGTGGCCACCACCAGCAACAGACCCACCACAGCCTCGACCAGCCCAACCTCGGCCGGCGCGGGCGCGCTAAAAAGGCCATACAGCACCAGCGCCGCCACCAGCGCCCCGCCACGCCATAGCCCCGCCCGGGAGCCCGCCACATCGGCAGCGCTATCGGGCCTCTTGGGCGTTAGCCGCATATCACCCCTGCGCCAATCGCCCTGGAATCCGCCCCACGAATCGCAACTTCCATACCAGAAGCGATCGTCGACACATCGCACGATCGCCCGAGGGCGGGTTCCCCTGCCGCCACTCGGGTTCCCGGCGGAGCTTCTGGCGCCCGGTCCCCCCCCAGGCCGGGCGTCATCGCGTGGCGGGTCGTTTGCCGCCAGGTCATTTGCCCGGATATTCGACGTGGGCCGGCACCAGCGTGCCGTTTTCGAGATGCGCCGGAACGTAAATGCCATGAATGGCATCCCCGCTGCGCGACACAATCACCGAGAGCGTAATCGCGGCAACCAGCGTCCCCGCCCCGGCCAGCCAAAGCCAAGGCATGGCCGCCCACCAGGGCAAACCCGCCCCCTCGCCACGCGCCTCGGCCCGGCGCTGCTCGACCAGCAAATAGCCGAGATAAATCAGGGCCGGGATCAGGGCCGGCAGGATCATTTCAAGAAGGAGTCTCACGGTCCCTCGCCCAAGGCATTGCGCAGATTGACCAACATCCCGGCGGTTGCGCCCCAAATGCTGTTGCCCCGCCAGGGGAAGACATAGAAAAAGCGATCGACGCCAAAAAGCTGCCGGCTTTCCCGCAACGGCATGTCGGGTGCGAGAATGGCCGACAAGGGCACCTCGAACACCTCGGCCACCTCATCGGGATCGGGACGGATTTCAAAGGGCGGCGCCACCAGCGCCACCACCGGCGTCACCCGGAACCCGGTGCGGGTAATGTAGGTATCCAGCCTGCCAATGATATCGATGTGGCGGCGATGCAGCCCAATCTCCTCCTCGGTCTCCCGCAAAGCGGCGGCCTCGGCGCTGTCATCCTCCGCCTCAGTGTGTCCGCCGGGGAAACTCACTTGGCCGGCATGGCTCGCAAGGTGGGCGGTGCGCCGGGTGAAGATCACGCACAGCCCGCCCGGACGATCGACCAGCGCCACCAGCACCGCAGCCTCGCGCAAGGCGCCCGGCGGGTCCATGGTCGGGTTGAGGTCGTGATCCCCGCGCAAGCCACGGCCCGCGCTCGCCGCACTCTCCTCCAGCACCAAAAAGCGCCGCCGCAAATCGGCGGCCGAGAGGGCACCGGGTTCGAGTCCAACAAGATCCATGGCGACGCACCTTTTTCCGCTTGTCAGTATGCGCCCGAAGTGGGGCCGCGTCATCTTCTTCCGTCTCGTTCTCTGTTCGACGCAGCGATACCCGGCGTTCCGGCTTGCCAGCGGCGGGCCAGTCCCGTATCTCCTGAGACCGCCAGCAGGGGAGCGCCGCAACCGTGACCATCACCGATCAATCCCGCCAGTTTGTCACCGAAGTCGAGGCGCTCGGCCACAGCCTGACCGCCGTGCGCGAACGGCTGGGACACGTCATTTTCGGACAACGAACGGTGATCGACCATACACTGATCACCCTGCTTGCCGGGGGGCATGTTTTGCTGATCGGGGTGCCGGGGCTGGCGAAAACATTGCTGGTCGAGACGCTGGGCACCGTGCTCGGGCTCGACGACAAGCGCATTCAATGCACGCCCGATCTGATGCCCGCCGATATCCTGGGCTCCGAAGTGCTGGAAGAGAGCGAAACCGGCCGGCGCTCGTTTCGCTTCCTGCCCGGCCCGGTGTTTTGCCAATTGCTGATGGCCGACGAGATCAACCGCGCCAGCCCGCGCACCCAATCGGCGCTGTTGCAGGCGATGCAGGAACGCCATGTTTCGGTGGCCGGGCACGATCACCCGCTGCCGGCGCCGTTTCATGTGCTCGCGACCCAAAATCCGCTGGAGCAGGAGGGGACGTACCCACTGCCCGAAGCCCAGCTCGACCGCTTCCTGATGCAAATCGACGTGCCCTATCCCGACCGGGACGCCGAGCGGCGCATGATCATCGCCACCACCGGCACCGATGATCGTGAGGTGACCGCCGTGCTCGACCCAGCAGGATTGCTCGCAGCCCAACGTTTGGTGCGACGGGTGCCGGTAGGGGAAGCGGTGGTGGATGCGATTTTAACCCTGGTCCGCGAGGGGCGCCCCGAGAGCAGCACCCTCAAAGAAGTCCGCGCCGGCGTTGCCTGGGGGCCGGGGCCGCGCGCCAGCCAAGCCCTGATGCTGGCCTCCCGTGCCAGAGCCGTGCTCGACGGCCGGCTCTCCCCCTCGGTGGACGACGTGGTGGCGCTGGCAAAACCGATTCTCCGCCACCGCATGGCCCTGAACTTCGCGGCACGGGCCGATGGCGCCACGATAGACGGCATCATCGAGCGGCTCTGTGCGCCGCTCGCCTGACAAGAGGGTTATTAACCCCCTACTTACTCAACGCCTTACGGTTGGCGTCGAGCTGGGCCTGGGTGAGCGAAAACCCAACCACCACCTGATAGCCCCTCGCATCCGCCCCCTTGGCCAGCGGAATGTGGGGCTGAAGGTCTTCGCGCGAGCCGGCGCGGGGGGTGTTGCCGTTAAACTCTATCGTGGTCTCGAACGGTTGGCGGACACCAACCGAACCATCGGGGCTAACCACGGCGGCAAAATAACTCAGCGGCAGCGTGGTGCCCACCATCGCCGGACCGCGCTCGGCCACCATCACCAAGCTGACATCGACGGTGACGCCGGTCTTGTCGTACGTGCAATTGCCGGCATAATCCATGATTTGCGCGCGGGCTTGCACATCGGCCGGGCCGGTTCCGCCGGGACGATAAAGGGCCACTTGGCTGGCATCGCGCAAAATACCAACTTTCGGGCACGCGAGATCGAGGCCGCCGCCATCGAGTTTTTTGCCGAAAAGGGCATCACAACCACCAAGAACCGGGGCGGTCATCACCAAAACCATGGCAACCCGGGCCGCGCTGGACCGAAAATATGAAGCAACGTGCGTGGACATGATCATGAGAGCGCCATAAAGCTGGTTGCAAAGCGTGCCCGGAGTTTAAAGAACCGGCGGCGCGGAAACAAGGCTCAGCCCTGCCCCTTGCAATCGGCGCCCGGGCAAGAGATTCTGTGACGAGACACCCTGCGAGCCAGGGTTGAAATTGCCGGCGGAGCCGGTGTCAGAACTGCCGGCGGAGCCGGTGTCAGAACTGCCGGCGGAGCCGGTGTCAGAACTGCCGGCGGAGCCGGTGTCAGAACTGCCGGCGGAGCCGGTGTCAGAACTGCCGGCGGAGCCGGTGTCAGAACTGCCGGCGGAGCCGGTG
>CAIZDL010000047.1 GCA_903931735.1 uncultured Rhodospirillales bacterium | reverse complement strand
GACGTGCTTTTCCTCTCGTCGCAAGGCTGCGTTGGTTATCGCCGCCATCGACCTCGGCCCCCTTGCCGACACGCTTTCAGTTTGGTCGCTGATTGCTGTTGTCGGTTTCTGTGCCGATCGCCTTATCCTGAGAGCAACACGCGGAGACGGGACATCAACCAAGGCGCCGCAGGGAAACCTATCGCCCCACGACCGACGCATATCCATGGTGCTGGCGGTTCTGGTCGGCTATGCCGCTCTTGGGAGTAAGTTGCCACTAAGCCATTGGAAAGAATGGTGCTGCGAGAGAGGATTGAACTCTCGACCTCTCCCTTACCAAGGGCTTGGTCTGGCTGTCAACGTGCTTGTAAATGCACATATTTTGTCGCCGAATCCCGCAGATACTCCCAAATGAACGCGCCGTTTCTCCCAAGCTTGGGAGAAACGAGAGCACCCGGCGCGAAAGGGAGTGCTTTCGACATAGCGTCATCACCCTAACCCTAATCGGGGACGCTGAAATTACCGGCGAGCGTTGGTATATTCTGGCGTCACCGGGTGAGTTGGCAACACTGGTTTACGGATATGTGAACGGATCAGCCGGACCAAGCATCACGAGCGAAATTGACTTCGACACTAGGGCGTTTAAGGTCCGCGCTGGACTTGATTTCGCCGCTGGGGCTGTCGAGCACCGGGGCGCATATTTGAACGCAGGGGCCTGAAACTGAATAACCGGTCCACGGCCGGGCTGCAATTTCGGGGTTAATGTGCAGCGTCCCCGTGGCGGCTCCATCCGGCGGTGAGTTGCCAGAAAAAATACCGGACGGAAAGCGGCGGGTTTGAGCAGGCCCGCTGTTTTTCATTTTGTTGGGCTGAAAGGCGTCCGGATGGTTATGCCACGAATGCTTTGATCACCAGCGACGCGACGCCAGCCAGCAGCAGGCCGAGCATCCATTTCAGCAGGTTGATGTCACCGTCGATCTTGGTCAGCTTCACGTCGATGCTGGCAAATCGGTTCTCATAGGCGGCTACGGTTTCAGCAGCCTTCCGCGCCTTATCCTCCGGGGCTCCGGCGGAAACCAAGGCGTCGTAAAGTTCGGCGATCATCGTGGTCATAGGCAGGCTCCATTGGTCCCTGATGATAGCGCACCCGGCGGGCCCTGTCGAATCCTGCGGTCGCAAATCTCCCTTGACAACGACGGCTCGACCATGCACGCGTCCGGGCGTGGTGCAGGGTCCATGCAAGAACCCTGCACCACTAACCATAACCGCCTGAAGAAGAGGCAAATCATGGCTACCAGCGTTATAGCTGCTGTGCGACCTCGTTCGTACGCCAAAAAATACCGACTCATTATCTCAGCAACGCCTCGCCGCCAGATTCTTGCCGAGTGGACGCGGTTGCTTGGCCGTGCCCGGCATTTGCGGACCCGATTGCCCGAGCTTTCGGGTGTCGCGTCTGTAAACGATGCTGTCGGGGACTGGCTGGTTGATGGCGAAGCTATTGCCATCGTGCTGGCCGCAACCACCCGCGACTAATTTCACCCACCGCTGAAACAATCCAGCCCGGATTCCGCCTGGAGTCCTGAACGCCCCCGCTTTGCGCTGGGGAGAAAGATTTGTCATGCCTACTACTACCATTACATCACTCGAAATTCCCGTAGCCACCACCGTCCGCCAGGATATCAACACGGTCCTCGTGTCCGCCGTGGACGCGATGGATAACGTTCAGGCCGGCTTGACCGCGTTCTTGAACGTCGCAGGCGACAACGGCAGCGAGTTTTCCAACACCGCGCATTGGATGGTGAGCCAAATCGACACCGCCTTTTCCCGCTGCATGGCCTTAACCTCAGCCGCTCAGAATGCCTTCCGTGTCGAGAGCCTGTCGGCGGATCGGGAGCGGGCGACGACTGCTGACGAGGCCGCAGAACGGCTCCGAGCCTTGGCGTGACCAACCCCCTCGTGATGACGCCCGATCAAGCTGCCGACGCGCTCCAAGTTGAGCTGTCGGTACTTGACCGCTTGCGCCGTCGTCGCGAGATTGCTGTTGTAAGGGTTGCCGGGGAAATCCGGTATACGATGGACGCGCTACAGGATTACATCGCCCGGAGGACAAAGCCATGCCGCCCAAGCGCAGGGAACAGCCGTGGGTTGGACAGGAAACCGGAAGCGATAATTGGTACATCTACTGGTACGAGCCAGGGACCGCGCGAGTCAAACGACGCTCAACAGGCACGCGAGATCGTAAAGAAGCTGACGCGGCGCTCGGCCGCTTCATCACAGCTCGCGCCGAAACCATAGAAATCATCGAACCGGAACGGTTCACTCCGGTCCTGCCTCCAGATCGGTTCGCGGTAGAGACGGCAATCCGCTATTATCTTGAACAGCGGGTATCTGACTTGGCGTCTCAGAAGCCTCAGCCAAAAGCCCTTACGTGATTTCCTATCATGGGCAACCGGTGGCATCGATCAAGGCGGCGCTCGGCCATGCCTGCGAGCGCGCCGGGCTGAAGGGGGTGTCGAGCCATACACTTCGGCATACCGCTGGAACGCTGATGGGTAAGGCCGGCGTGGACCTCTGGAAGATTGCGCAGTTGCTCGGGCACAGCACGGCCAAGACCACGGAGCTTTACGCTCACTTTCAGCCGTCATGGGGGCGAGACGCGGTGGCCGTACTTGGGAGCATCACCAAACGCCGATAGCGGCCGTTACTCCCAAGAGGATACCCCCAAATTTTGGCCTGTCGGGAGTAAAGAGCCACTAAGCCATTGAGAAGAATGGTGCTGCGAGAGAGGATTGAACTCTCGACCTCTCCCTTACCAAGGGAGTGCTCTACCACTGAGCTACCGCAGCGATCAACGTGGCGGCGGGGTTATGACACGGGTGGGGGGCTGGCGCAAGGGGTCTTGTTGGTTTCGGTGATAGTTTCTCCGTCGGGGGCCGGAGTTTCGTATTCGGGCACCAGGAGGTGGAGCTGTGCCACCACGGTTTCGTGGTTGCCGGCGCGGGCGGCGGTCTCGAGGCCGGTGAGGGCCGCGATCAGGGATTGGTGGTCGATCAGGCGCGGGGCTGCGACAAAGACGCCATCGGCGTCGGTCCGCTCGGGGCTCTCGGCCTCATAAAGGATTTCCTCGAACAGCTTTTCGCCCGGCCGCAGCCCGACGAACTCGATTCTGATTTCGGGTTTGTGGCCCCACAGGCGAATCATTTGGCGGGCGAGGTCGAGGATGCGAACCGGCTCCCCCATGTCGAGAACCAGGATGCGGCCCCGCTCGTCGGGATGCGCGACACCGTGAGCCGATGCCTGGAGCACCAGCTCGACCGCTTCCCGCACGGTCATGAAGTAGCGCCGCATATCGGGGTGGGTAACGGTGAGTGGCCCGCCGCGCGCGAGCTGGCGCTGAAACAGCGGCACAACCGACCCGCTGGAGCCGAGCACATTGCCAAAGCGCACGGTAACGAAGCGGGTGGGCGAGGCGCTGTTGATCAGCAGGGTGTCGAGCGCTTGGCAGTAGGACTCGGCAACGCGCTTGGTGGCACCCATCACGCTGCTCGGCCGCACCGCCTTGTCGGTGGAAATCAGCACCATGGCGCGCACGCCCACGGAATGGGCGGCGTCGGCCACGTTGCGGGTGCCAAAAATGTTGGTGAGCGCGCCCTCGGCCGGGCAATCTTCCACCAGCGGCACATGTTTGAGGGCGGCGGCGTGAAACACCAGCTCGGGCCGGTGCTCTTCAAAAAGGGCCTGGATGCGGTCACGTTCGCGAACGCAGGCGAGCACGGCCCGGATATCGAGGCCCGGGAAGCGTTCCCGCAGCTCCATGTCGATGGTGTAAAGGTTGAACTCGCCGTTCTCGACCAGAACCAGCCGCGCCGGGCCGAGAGCGGCGATTTGCCGGGTCAGCTCGCTGCCAATGGTGCCTCCGGCGCCGGTAATCAACACGCGCCGCCCGGCCACCAGCCCAACGATGGCACCGCGATCGAGTTCCGCCTGGGGGCGTCCGAGCAGGTCTTCGATGACGATCGGCTTCAGCTCGATTTTGCCGCCATCAAGCGCTTCTTTAAACTCGGTCGGGCTGGGCAGGCGGGAAAGCGGCAGGCTCAATGCTTCGGCCCGGTCGAGCAGCCCGCGCACGGTGGCGGCGGAAATGGCATCGTCGCCCTTGGCCAGAATCAGTCGCTGGGGGCGAGAGCCCCGCCGGCCCAAATCGGCAACCACCTCTTCCAGGCGGTCCAGCCCGCCCAGCACCGGCACCCCGCGAATGTCGCGGCCGATTTTTCGGGCATCGTTGCTTTCGTCGAGCACGCCCACCACCCGATAGGGGGCGTCGGGAGCGTGCCCCAATGTTCCGATGAAAAGGGCCGCCGTGTCGCCAACGCCGATCAAGAGCACGGGGATTTCGCCCAGCCCTTCTTCGATCATGCGGCGGATTCGCCGGCCATCTTTGAAGATGCGATACCCAAATCGTGGCCCGCCGAGCAGGATCATGAGTACGAACCACAAAATCAGCGGCACCGAGCGCGGCAAGGGGTTGGCGAACCAAGTAACCAGCGGCACCAGCAGCGCCGCCGCCTCGAACACCAAGGCGAGGATGGTGACGGCCTTGACCAGTTGGATCATGTCGGGTGCCGAGGCATAGCGCCACATGCCGCGATAAAGCCCGAACTGCCGATAAACCGGGCCGCCAATCGCGATGGCCGCCGGGACAAACACCGCCAGCACCGGCCCGTAATCGGCGAAGATATCGCCGTTGACCCGCAGATAAAGCGCGAGCATGACAGCAAACGCCGTCATCACCATATCGTGGACATAAACGACGGCGGCCCGGCTGATGGTCATGACTGGATGTTTCCCCGATAACTCGCCCAAGGCCCAAGCTTTGAACCATTTAGCCCGCGCTTGCAAGGGCGCGCGGGCGGATGGATCAGCGGTCCCGCCGGTTTCGGAGCAGTGCGTAGCGAAGTAACAGCCCGGTGAGGGCGCCAACCGCGATGATAATCAGCGTTGAGGCGATTGAGCCCCAGCCCTCGGGGCTGGTGAGCGGCAAGGCTGCGGTGTTCATGCCAAAATACCCGGTCACGAACGTCATTGGCAGCATGATCACGGTCACGATCGAGAGAACAAACAGGTTGGTGTTGGTTTCCTCCGCGATCATCGCGGCGTATTCATCCTGAAGCACTTTGGTGCGTTCTTGGGCGGACCGGATATCGTTGATGATCGAGCCAACTTCATCGGTCATCTGCCGAAAAAAGGCCTGTTCGTCTTCGGTCACCCAGGCCGGCAGGCGCGCCGCGAGCTGATTGATGCCGTGAAACTCGGGCACGATCCGGCGGTGCATGGCGACGGCCTCGCGGCGCAGCCCGGCAAGGTGGGAGCGCAGGCCGCTGGTGAGGCCGGCAAGCATTTTATCCTCGGCCTTATCGATCTCGACTCGAAGGCGGACCACCCGCTTTCTGAACGTATCCACGATCTGGTCGAACAGGCGCAAAAACAGGTCGATGGTGGAGGCGGGCGCATAGTCGGCTTCAACCGATTTGATCAGGCGGTCGGTGCAGAGCATCGGCCAGCGCCGAATGGTGATCATCTGGCCCCGGTCAACCCAGATCGCGATCAGCCCGGTGTTTTCGCGCGGGTTCTCGGTCTGCCCGAGGATAACGTCGTGGAGGGTCAGCAAAAAGCCTTGGGCGGTTGACACCACATGATAATGCGGGTCGGCATCCAGCATCGCCTCGACTGCGGACTCGGGAATGCCCGAGGCTTCTTCCAACCAGCGCCGGGCCGGGCGCATCGCAAGATTGATGTGGAGCCAGCGAAATTGGCCGACCTCGCGGGGCGCAGCCACCTGGGCCTCGACCCAACTGGTCCGTTGGCCCCGCTGTTCGGAAAAAAAGGTATAGCCCGCGATCAAACCGGAATTGGCATCCTCTTGCACGTTCAGCATCGGCGCGCTTTCTGGGGGCGGGGGCTTAAAGCGGGAAGGGCGGGCGCGAGGTCACTTCGCCGGGGGCTTGGCGTTTCGCTTTAGAACATACTCTAGCTTTGCCAGCGCGGTGCGGCGCAGCATTTCCCGGGCTCCGTGGGCGGGGCCAACCACCGAAACCTCGGTCATGGTTTCAGAATCAATCGCGGTCGCCTTGACTACGTTGCCGACCTGCCGGAATTCAAGAAAAACTTCACGTTGAGGGCCGGCCATGGTCTGCTCGCCTGCGGTCGTCACATATAATAGCGTCGGAGTTGGAATAGCACGTAAAGCCCGATCATGGCGCCAAGAACCGGCCCGACGATGGCGCCTGTCAGCAGCCCATGAATCATGTTGATGCCGTTCGCCAGCACCAGGAGTTGCCAGCCAACCATCTTGCGTCCTTGAAGGCCGGGCAGGGCCATGATCAGGATTACGATCAGGAACAACAGCATGGCCAGCGCAAAGGCCAGTTTTAAGCTGCTATCCGTGCCGGCCATGCTGGCAAAGGGCAGCATGGCCGCGCGCATTCCAAGGGAAATCAACTGTCCCGGCAGCACCAGGATCATCATGCCCATGACCAGCCAATGCCCGAATTTGGCCATTAAATATCGCACTTTGCCGGGAATCTGGATGGGCGCTTTGCTGCCCAGCAGGTCATCGAAAAAGGCCATCACCCCGGTCGGCTGATTTGGCCCCGGCTTTGTGGTGGCCGGTTTCGGTGGTGCCGGCTTTGCGGGGTCGGGCTTTGCCAGCTCCGACTTTTGGCGAGGCTTGGCGGTCATGGTGTCGCCTTGGGGCTGGGGGGCTGGAGCAGCAGGCGGTGTTGCCGGTCGATGCGCCGGAAGCTGAAGCGACCGCTGTCGGCATCGGTATGGCAGGCATCGCAAGCGCCGGGGCCGCCCTTGATGCTTTTGAAAATGGCGGGGGGAATGTGGCTGTGCTGGCGCTTCCAGAACGGCGCGGTGGTGATGCGCGGCGGCCCAGCCGGGTCGAGAGTGCCAAGGCGGTGGGCCGGCAAGGTATCCCACGTTTCGGCACCATGGCTGGTGAGCCAAGCGGTGATTGCGGCGGCACGCTCCGGCGCGAGGCTGGCGTCTTCGCCAAAATGATCATCGAGACCCGTCATCAGGCGGCGCCATGTGGCTGCGGGCAGCAAGCTCGGATGGTAAACCCAATGGCAACCACCGCACTCGGCCTTATAGATCGGGTCCGGGGCAAGGCGTGGAACGGCGGGTGGTTGGCGCAGGCTCCAGACCAAGCCCACCGCGATCAGGTAGCCGATGCCGGTCAGCACAAAGCCCGTTGTAAGCGGGCGGGCTGAGCGGGGCGGCCAGGCTGGGGCCGCGGCGGTTTGGCGCTTGACGCCGCTCACCATCGCCCGGATCAGGTTTTCCCCCGAAAGTCGGCTCTCGACCCACACGCCAAGCACATGAATCAGCACCAAACCAATCAAGCCGTAGGCCAACAGGGTATGGACGCTGCCGGCGCTCTCACCACTCGCGTAGCTGAAAACGGTGGCGAAGGGGCCTTCCTTGTAGGTGCCGCCCAGCAGGATATAGCCGCTGGCAAGCATCAGACCGACGACGACCATCAGCAGTGTCACCATCACCGCTCCGGCCGGGTTATGGCCGAGATGGGGCGCGGGGGCGCGCTCCAGGACCGAGTTGAGATGCTCAACCACCCGGCGTGGATGGAAGATAAAGCTGCCAAAGCGGGCATATTCGCTGCCAAAAAAGCCCCAAACGACCCGGAACACCAGCAACATGGCAATCAAGGTGCCGATAATGACGTGGATATTCAGCCAATCGGTGGGGATGAGGAAGCCCGTGACCAGCGCCAAAGTCACTAATCCAGCTTGCCCCCAGTGATAAATCCGGGTCGGCATATCCCAGACCGGGACGTGGCCATCGTTGATTGGATCGTTGATCGTCATCGGCGACTACCGACTAAGGCGCTGCTATTGAGGGCGCTAATTTCTGGGGAACATTCGGGGATGTGCCCGCTGATAAGCGCCGGCGTCGAACGGCTCAAGCACCACGCTCAATTCTTGATCGTCGTGGAGCAGCGTCATGGTCCGGTCATCGAACGGGGTCATCGCGATTGGTTTGCCGCCCGAGCATACCAGGGTAATGGTCGCGGGGTTTGGCTGGTGCTCGGCAGCACTGCCGACTTCAAAGTCGAAGGCGCTGAGCCAGGAGGTGCCGCCTTCGGGAAAGGCCGATGAAACGTCGCGAATCGTCGGCTCGCACCCCGGTTTTTCGGCGCGGACGGTGAGGGTGGCCAGCCGGTCGATGGTCACCGAGCAGGGCGAGGCGCAGGTTACGCCGTTGGAAAAGGTGAGCGCGGCGCCGGCCGGGATGGTCACGACGGCAACGTCTTGCGATAATCCGCGGGTGAAGACACCGCAGCCGCCCAGGCACGTGATGACACCGGCCAGAAAAAACAGTCGCAGCGCCACCATTTCCCACCCCGTCATTGCGTCGCTCGCCGCCAAAAGCGGTGCTAACGTGCGCCTGATCTTAGCATGTTTCGCAGGGGGCGTGCATGGTTTCGCCGGGCCGGGGGCGCGCGTGTACGGTTTCACCGTGGCGGGTACAGGCGGGGTCGGCCAGCTCGACGAAAATATCGGTAACCTCGTCGGGCTGCCGCAGGGGGGCTTGGCTCTCGCCGGGAAACGCCTTGGCGCGGAGCGCGGTGCCGACCACCCCCGGATAAACCAGATTAACCCGCAGGTCTGGCCGGGTCACCTCGGCGGCATAGGCGCGGACCATGGTTTCGAGCGCAATTTTGCTCGCGCCGTAAAGGCCCCAAAACGGAACGGTTTCGCCTTCCATGAGATCGGTGACGAAGATCGCGCGTCCGGCGGGGGATTGGCGCAAGATCGGGTCGAGGGTTCGGATCAGCCGGTAGTTGGCCATCACGTTGACGGTCATCACCCGCTGGAGAATTTTTGGATCGGAGCAGGCCACCGGCGCCAGCGCTCCGAGGGTCCCGGCATTGCCAATCAAAATATCGAGTCGGCCGAACTTTTGGTACAGGATCGGGCCAAGCTGATCGATCTCGTCGAGGTTCATCAAATCGAGCGGGATCAGCGTCGCGGGAATCCCGCCCGTGGCCCTGATCTGGTCGTCAACCTCTTCCAATGCGCCCACGGTGCGTGCGGTGAGCACAACTTCGGCGCCCTCGGCGGCAAACCGGCGCGCCACGGCGGCGCCAATCCCGCGTGAGGCCCCGGTGATGAGAGCGATGCGGCCGGCAAGTCTGCCGGTGGCGGGAAGAAGAGTCATGACAGTCTGTCCGGGTAAGGTTAAGCCCGCGCCGCCCACAGGGGGAGTTCGCCGTTGATCGAGTGCGAGTCGTGGTCGGTGAGTGCGATCGGATAGTCACCGGTAAAGCAGGCATCGCAAAACTGGGGTGCCTTGTCGTCGCGGCCTTCGGCAACGCCGGTCGCGCGGTAAAGGCCGTTGATCGAAACGAAGGCCAAGCTGTCGGCGCTGATGTAGGCGGCCATTTCGGCGACCGTCATGGCGTGGGCCAGCAGCTTGCCCTCTTCCGGTGTGTCGATGCCATAGAAGCAGGAATGCGCGGTCGGCGGGCTGGAAATGCGCATGTGGACTTCTTTTGCCCCGGCGTTGCGCATCATCTCGACGATTTTTTTGGAGGTGGTGCCGCGCACGATCGAGTCGTCGATCAACACCACGCGCTTGCCCTCGATGATGCTGCGGTTGGCGTTGTGCTTGCGCTTGACGCCGACATCGCGCACCGACTGGCTCGGCTCGATGAAGGTGCGGCCGACATAATGGTTGCGGATGATCCCAAGCTCAAAGGGCAGGCCGCTTTCGGCCGCATAGCCAATGGCGGCGGGAACGCCGCTGTCGGGCACCGGCACCACCAGATCGGCGTCGATTCCGGTTTCGCGGGCCAGTTCCCGGCCGATGCGCTGGCGAATGGTGTAGACCGAGCGGCCATCCATCACGCTGTCGGGGCGGGCGAAGTAAATATACTCAAAAAGGCAGAAGCGTGAAGGTGCTGGCTGGAACGGCCGGACACTGTGTACGCCCGCGCTGTCGACCACCAGCAACTCGCCGGGCTCCACGTCGCGCACCAACTCGGCGCCGATAATGTCGAGGGCACAGGTTTCTGAGGCGAAAACGTGGCCGCCCCCTTCCAGCCGCCCCAGCACCAGCGGACGCACGCCCAGCGCATCGCGCACACCAATCAGGGTGTCGCCAGTGAGGGCGACCAGCGAGAAGGCGCCCTCAAGCTGCCGGAGCGCTTCCACCATACGGTCGATTGCCGAGCCGCCGCGTGCGGTGGCCATCAAGTGAACGATCACCTCGGTATCGGTGGTCGATTGAAAAAGGCAGCCGCGCCGCACCAATTGCCGACGCAACTGCATGGCGTTGGTAAGATTGCCGTTGTGGGCAATGGAAAAGCCGCCGCATTCCAGCTCGACGAACAAGGGCTGGACATTGCGCATCACAGTAACGCCGCTGGTGGCATAGCGGACGTGGCCGATGGCGTTATCGCCGCGAAGCCGGCGCATTTCGTCGCGGTTATTGAAGGTATGCGCAACATGGCCAAGGCCGCGATGGGTGTGAAACAGCTCGCCGTCAAACGCGACGATGCCCGCCGCCTCCTGGCCCCGGTGCTGAAGGGCATGGAGCCCCAGCGCCGTCAGCTTGGCGGCTTCAGGATGCCCAAACACGCCAAAAACGCCGCATTCTTCGTGTAACGTGTCGGCGTCCAAAGAATCGGGGGTCAACATGGGGCACATCCTCGGAAACGGGCTCGGCAACGGGCACGCGCACTGTTTACGCTAACAGCGACGATGAAGGTTCATAGCAAAACTTTAACGCATTTGTCATTTAGCATTGTTGATCAGTCTGTCGAGTTCGCCCCGTTCCTGTTTTTTATAAGCGCCGTTGGTCGGAGGCTGGCCGGCGGGCTGGGGCGCTTCCGGCTTTGGTGTGGTCAGGCGGCGCAGGGCATCGGCGTCTTGCATGGTTTGCCGGGCCTTGGCGGCCAGGGCATCGGCCTGGGTCGCGGCATCGTTACGAACCTGGGCCGGCACCATCGTTTGCAGCCAAGCCGCGCCTGCCTCGGCAAACGGCCGGGTTTTGGCGTCGTGCAGCCATTGCGGCTGGTCGGGCACCGGTACCAGCCAGACCACCAGCATCCAGGCCAAGCATACCAGGAGCGCGCCGCGCGCGGCCCCGAACACCAAGCCGAGCGAGCGATCGACCGCGCTGAGCGCGGAGCCGCGCACCCCCCGGGAAATTTCGTGGGCGATCACCGAAAAGATCACCAGCGACAGCACAAACACCCCAACCACCGCCATGCCATCGGCCAGCATTGCCGGCTCGACATGAGCGCGCATGTAGGGTTGAAGTCGTGGGAAGGCGTAAAGCGTGGCCAGCGTGGCCCCTACCCACCCCCCCACCGATAAAACCTCGCTAACAAGTCCCCGCATCAAAGCCAGGATCGCCGAAAACGCGATTACACCAATGACACCGATGTCAACGTAGTTCACCGATATTCTCCCTCAGGCGGCCAGAATGGCAGCAATTTTATTCTCAACCCTGCATGTCACTAATTTTATGGTGTCGATCAGCTGATACACGCCGGTAATATTGGTCGCATCCCAGTTAGCTCCGCCCCGATCACCGAGGAACTGTATTACGGTGTTATGCTCCCAACAGGCGGTAACGTCATCGATCCATACCTTTACACGCTTTTCGAACACTCTGATGCCAATGGTATTGTACTCTGTTTCAAATACGGTCGTAATTACATCGTCAGTGCCCCGGACGAGATCGGCGGGGGGCGGCCCCGCGATCCAATGAACCTTTCCTTCCAACGTTTCATAGTCGAGTTTGGCGGCCAGTCGGGCCAGTTTGCTCGGGTTCATTGGGCCAGCTTACCATAAATGGCGGTCCGTGGCAGCGTGTTGATCATCCGGTGCCCCCGCGTTTACGGCATCGGGACCCGTTCCGCAATGGCGCCGTATTGCGGTCATCCCCTCCCCACCGGCTTGGCTTGCTTGTCCCGAAAGAGCGGGAGCAGGTCGCCGACTTCGGCAAATTCCAGCATCCGGATGCTATCCTCGCCTTTGGAGCGGCCGGGGCGGCGGGGCATGAGGGCGCTGCTGAAGCCGAGTTTGGCCGCTTCTTTCAGCCGGAGGTCGGTTTGGCTAACGGCGCGGACTTCGCCCGAAAGGCCGATTTCGCCGAACAATACCGCGTCGGCGGGCACCGGGACGCCGGTAAGGGAGGAGATCAGCGCCGCCGCAACCGCGAGGTCGGCGGCGGGCTCGGCGATGCGCAAGCCGCCCGCGACGTTGAGATAAACGTCGTTGGGGCCGACGGACACGCCGCAGCGGGCCTCAAGCACCGCCAGCACCATGGCCAGACGGGCGCTGTCCCAGCCGACCACGGCGCGGCGCGGCGTGCCGAGCGGCGAGGGGGACACCAGGGCTTGAATTTCCACCAGCACCGGGCGGGTGCCTTCGATTCCGGCAAAGACCGCCGCCCCCGAGACGTTGCCCCGCCGCTCGGCCAAAAACAGTGCCGAGGGGTTGGGCACTTCGGAAAGGCCCCGGTCGGTCATCTCGAACACGCCGATTTCGTCGGTCGGGCCGAAGCGGTTTTTAACGGCCCGCAAGATTCGGAACTGGTGGCCGCGCTCGCCCTCGAAATACATCACGGTGTCGACCATGTGCTCCAAGACCCGGGGGCCGGCGATGGCGCCTTCCTTGGTGACGTGGCCAACCAGCAGCATGACCGTGCCGCGCCGTTTTGCCAGCCGGATCAACTCCTGCGCGCTGGCCCGGACTTGGCCCACGGTGCCGGGTGCGCTGTCGAGGGCATCGAGATACATGGTTTGAATCGAGTCGATAACGCAAAAATCCGGCCCCTGGGCGCTGTCGAGGGTGTTGATAATGTCGGTGACGTTGGTTGCCGCCGCGAGCTGAACCGGGGCCGCCGCCGTGCCCAGCCGTTGCGCCCGCATCCGGACCTGATCGATGGCCTCCTCGCCTGAAATGTAAGCGCAGCGGGCGCCGCCGGCCAACCGGCACATGACTTGGAGCAGCAGGGTTGATTTGCCGATGCCGGGGTCGCCGCCGATCAATATCACCGAGCCGCGTACCAAGCCGCCGCCGGCCACGCGGTCGAACTCGGTGATGCCCGAAAGCCGGCGCGGCGCGTGCTCGGGCGTGCCGTTTAGTTCGGCGAACTCGATTTTGCGGGCGCCGACCCGGTGGGGTCGGCCGGGGGCCTGATCGGGAACGGCCTCTTCCACAAGGCTGTTCCATTCCCCGCAGGCTTCGCATTTACCGCCCCATTTTGGGAAAGCGGCGGCGCAGGCTTGGCAGACGTAGCGGCTGGTGGCTCGGGCCAAAGGGCTATTCGGTACTGTGAAGGTGTGAGGAGGCGCGCGGGCCGGCTATTTGCAGTAATCCTGGGGCGATACAATTTTGCGAATCTGCACCTTGGTGCCCTTGGGAGCGACATATTCCTGTGCGCCCCGGGTGCTGGCTGCCAAGGTATCCCAGTCGTAGGTGTAGCCGAGCCGGGTGAAGGGATAGCCGGCATCTTCGACCTTGGGGCCTTGCTTATACGATGAGATCAGGGTTTGGGCAAACCACCGAATATAGGTGTCTGGCCCGCTGAGGGTGTTGCCGCAACTGGTTGCCTTGGGGTCGGGGTCGGCGCAGGGGCGGAAAACCCCAATGCCGACGGGGCCGGTGCGCTGCGGGCCGGCGATGGTAATTAGCACCAGCTTGCCTTCGTCGTCGGCGGGAACGGCGGGCTTCAGCCCCAAAATCTTGTGAAGTTTGGCCACCACCTGATCGGGCGGTGTGCCCTGACACAGCTTTTGTAGTTCGGGCTCGATCGTGATCCAGGTGTCGCGGCCAAGGGCGACGGTTTGGCCCTCTTTGCCGGCGGCCCACAGCGACGCATAATTGGTCAGGCTCGCGGCCTCGACCGGATAGCTCAGCGGCACCAGTGAGAGTGCGGCGGTCTTGTCGAAAACGGCAGCGTTGGCGATCGACTGGTCATAGGACGTCCGCTCGGGAACGGTGGAACTGGCACAACCGCCCACGGCCAACGCCGTCAGAAGTCCGATTGTCGAAATCAGTTTGTTGCGCACACCGTTTCTCCCTCATGTTTTTCTTTTTAGAGCGGATTCGGCCGCCAGCATCATTCCTCGCGCTGGGTTTTTTCCAGCCGTTCGTGGCGCTCCTGGGCTTCCAGGCTGAGTGTGGCGATTGGGCGGGCGTCGAGTCGGCGCGCCCCGATAGGCTCGCCGGTCTCTTCGCAAAACCCATAGCTGCCGTCGGCGAGCCGTTCCAGCGCTTCGTCGATTTTGGCGATCAGCTTGCGCTCGCGGTCCCGGGTGCGCAGCTCGATACTGCGCTCGGTTTCGGTCGAGGCACGGTCGGCGATATCGGGCTCGGGAAGGCCGCCTTCCTGGAGGTTGTGCAGGGTTTCGGTCGATTCCTGGAGCAGCTCCGTCCGCCATTGCAGCAGCTTTTGGCGGAAATATTCCTTCATGAGCGGGTTCATGAAGTCTTCGTCCTGGGACGGCCGGTAATCCGGAGGCAAATTGGGCAATGTCATCCGACGAGATCCTATCTCCACGCTGCGCTGTGGTGGCTCTGTCCACGCCAGCCGCGGTGGCAAACTCTCCGCATGGGCGCTCACGAAAACGCTCATCGCACCAGACCGGATTGCCTCAAGCCGTTCGGCAAGTCAAGTGCGGCGGCAAAAACACGAGGCGTCGCGGCTAGGATCTGTATTTGGCCAGCTCGACCTGGGCGCGCAAGTCGATTTCGTCGAGAATTTCGGCAAGCCGGGGATCGTCGACCTGGGCGCGCCGGGACTGGACGTGTTTGGCAAGGGCGACCAGCTTATCGCGTGACAAGCCGCCAATCAGCAGCCCGTGCCGGATGTCGTCGAGTCCCTCCAGCAAATCTTGGGCGCGGCGCTTGCCGGCCGAGGCCCGGGCGCCAGCGTCGTCAACCTCCTGGAGTGTCAACAAGCCGTCTACCGCCGTCACCGGATTGGCGGTGGCGACGGAGGATGCCGCCCCGGTTTCCTGGCTGATGGCTTTGGAAAATTTGCTGCCCGATCCGCTCTCGCTTTTGCCGGCGCGTTTGACCGAGCCGCTGCGTAAAGAACTAGACCCTTCGATCTTGATGGACACGGACGTGATTCCTGATTTGGATTGGATTTTGGCCGGGGCTGTTCACCGTTAGCCGTGGTGTTCAGCCGGGTGGGCAGGGCGGTTTTCTTCGTGTAGCCAATCATAACCTATTATAGCCGCAGCGGCAATTGGGCAGAATTTGCCCAATTGCCGGCGGCACAACTTGCCGGCTTGTGGGTGTGGGCGGGGCCGCTGTCGGCCCAAAGGGAGACCGGGCGGGCTCGATTGGCTGTGATTGGCGTGGCACGGTTTTCGCTTAGGGGGGTGGGACACACCAGAAGGTTTGCCGCCATGATCATCCCTCATCAACTCCTTCCGAGACTCGTGATTTTGGCGCTGGGCGCTGTTGCCGCCGCCACCATCATCGTTTGTGTGACGACGGTGGCTTCCATGGTGGTTGGCGCCTCGGGCTTGCTCCGGGGCGAGAGGGACCGGAAATAGCCTCGCTGTTTGTACCGATGGAGCGTTTTGATGTTGCCTTCCGCCGCCTCATCTCCCACTGGCGCCGCGACCGCCACCGCAGCCATGGCGCCGGCCTTGGCCTCCCGCTATGGCATGGGCGGGACCGCGAGCGCGGCGGGCATTGGGGCCGGCAGGTTTGCCGCCACTCTGAGCGAAACATCGGCCAAGCCAGCGCTGCCGGTGGGGGCGCTGGCGGCCCCGGTGGGTGCGCCGCAGATCAGCCCGATGCAGTTGAATACCCGGACGGAAGCCGAGACGAGGGCCGCGATTCACAAATCGGCCACCGATTTCGAAGCGGCGGCGTTGGGGCAGCTCTTGGGCTTCATGACCCAGAACATCGAGGTCAATCCGACCTTTGGCGGCGGCCACGGGGAAGAAATGTTCCGCGACATGATGAACAGCGAGTACGGCAAGATGCTTCAGAAGGGCGGGCGCACCGGTCTTGCGAGCCAGGTCGAGACTCAGTTGTTGCGCGCTCAGGGCTTGAAACCGCTTCCGGGTCCGTCTTTGAAAGCTTAAGTCATGGTTGTCTTTCATAAGCGATTTCAACCCCAGGGGAACGAGCCGCCCCCACCCGCTCCGCCGGCCCCCCAGCCCCCGCCGAGCACCGCCGAGCGAGTCGAGGTGCTGATTACCGTCAACGATCGGCTGGCGGCGCTCTTGGTGCGGGAGCGGGAAGCCTTGGAGCGCCGGGCGGTGGCGGAGGTCGCCGGCCTCCAGGCTGATAAGCGGGGCCTCGCCGCTCGATTCGAAGAGATCGGACGGATCGTCCGTCTCGATAAAGCCGGGCTGGGCGCGCTGCCGGCCGAAGTGATGGGCCGGCTGCGGGAGTCGAGCTGGCAGCTTGCCGCCGCCACCGCCGCCAACGTGCAAACCCTCGACATTCAGGCGGCGGCCCGCAAGTCTGTGATTGACATGGTGGTAAGAACCGTCAATCACGAGCGCCAGTCGGAGGCCGCCTATGCCGGCTGCCGGCGGGGTTATGCCCCGAAATCACCCCGGGCGCCGCCCCCCCGTTCAACCACCCTCAACACCACGCTGTGAGCCGGGGAGAGCCAAGGCGTGCCGCGCGTGGATCGTTGATAAACGTCGATAAGTTGTTTCCCGGTTGCTTTGAATGGGCTATAGTGCAGGGTCTTTTTCTGTCATTCCGTTCGGAGCCACCATGGCCTCGCCGACCCGCTCGCCCACTGTCAGCCCCTCAACTTCCAGTCTTCCCGCCGCCAGCGCTCCACCCCCGGTTAAGCCGCGTGCGGGGGGACGCAAGGCGGGCAGCGCAGGGGTTCGGCGGGTGCCGACCAATCATCAAATCGCTTGGCTGCGTCGGGGGCTTGCACAGCCCGGCGGCAAGCTGCCCTTGTTCGACGAGTTGGGCCAACGGGTTAGCAGTAGCGTTGTCGGTGCCTGTCAGCGAGCTGGCTGGGCCGAGCCGTGGTTCCGCAACCCGATCAAGCCAAGCTGGGAGGTGTGCCGCCTGACCGATGCCGGGCGGGCGATGCTCGCTGAAGTTTCAGTGGTGATGGTAGACTTTCGTAAAGGGCGGGCATCTCCGGGCGCGGTGTAACCGTCGCCAGGCCGCATTGATGTTAAGATGAGAGGCTGATTTAAGGTGTGGGCGCGAATTTCAGGCGTCCGCGGTGGTTTGGGGTGTCCGGGGTGTTGGGGCGGTTTTGGCGGCCTTTTGCTGAAGCCGGATTTTGTCCACCAGCAGATCGAACGGCTTTAAAATCTGGGATTCAAGCTCGGGGCGGTGCTCAAGCCGGGCCAGCGCGAAGGCGGCGGCCTCGATCACCGCGAGGCTTTCGCGCCGGGGCTCGCGGCGCAGCTTGCCGTAGCGGGAGCGCGTGGTGGGGTTGAGCACGATGCGGTGGGCTTTCAGCAGCCAAGGGTTGCGCCACCACAAGCTTTTGGCTTGGCTCCAGGTTCCGTCGATTAAAATGATACCGTGCAGGCTGCGGAAGACCGAGGATGTGTCGGGCAGGCGCTCGTTTTTGCGGCCGAGCAGCAGCAGTTCGGGCTCGTCCGGGCGGGGCGCCTCTTTTGCGGCGCCAAGGTAGAGCACCGCCCAGCGCCGCATTTCCACATCGTCGTCGCCGACCACCCGCTTGAGGCTCGGCCACGACAGCCCAACCCGGAGCAGCGAGTTCTCAAGCTGGCGATGAGCGATCCAGCCGGTGCCAAGGTCTTCGGCCTGTTCCTGTGGATGCTGAAGAATAACGGTGCCGATGCGAGTCGTAACCGGCGCTATAGCGGCGCAGACGCACAAATCTTCGGGTTTCTGGCATTGGGGGCAGGTCATGGGACTCACACGAGGGTAGGGTGATCGACCAGTGCCAGCATTGGCAGGTCGGAGGGGCGGTTGCCATAGCCCCAGCTGGGGCCGGTGCTGGCCGCGAGCAGAGGTTGCAGACGTTGAGCTTTGATACTTCGCACGCAGTTGCCCGAGGCGATACGGCCGGTTAGGTGCCCGGCGTGAATTTCCATGTCGGTGGCGAGAATGTCGTGGATCGGCAGTCCTTCAAGCAGCACGGGCAGGTAAATATCCAGCGCGCCGCTCGCAACCACAATGCGATGCCCGGCAGCGGCATGACGGTGCAAAGCCGTGAGTTGTGGCGTCAGCCAGCGCAACCGAGGCTTGAGCCTGCGCCCGGCCTCAAGAACCGCCGCAAGCGGTAGCCCCGCTAACGTCTTTCGCAATAACAGCGCCTTGACCGACCCCGCAAAATCCACCCCCACCGGCCGCCCGATCGTGTGCGCGCCCAGCGCCCCCGCCACCGCCCCAACCATCGCAACGCGCGTGCGCACAATTCCCGCCACCTCATCAAGAAACCGTGGCAGGCTATCGCCCTCGATCAAGGTGTCGTCGAAATCAAAGACGGCGATACCGGTGCTGGGAAGGGGCATCGGCGGCTATCAGCCCAAAGCCCGTTGGCGGAGCAGGTGGTCGGCGAGGACGCAGGCGACCATGGCTTCGCCGACCGGGACGGCGCGGATGCCCACGCAAGGATCGTGGCGGCCTTTGGTGATGATTTCGGTGTCGTTGCCGTGAATGTCGATGGTGCGGCGGGGGGTTAGAATCGAGCTGGTTGGTTTGACGGCAAACCGCGTTACGATATCCTGGCCCGATGAGATCCCGCCGAGGATGCCGCCGGCGTGATTCGAGAGGAAGGTCGGGTCGCCATTAGGGCCGATGCGCATTTCGTCGGCGTTGGCCTCTCCGGTCAGCGCGGCGCTGGCAAAACCCTCGCCGATCTCGACGCCTTTGACTGCGTTGATGCTCATGAGTGCCTTGGCGAGGTCGGCGTCGAGCTTATCATAAACCGGGTCGCCGAGCCCGGCCGGGACGTTTTCAGCGATGATTTCGACCACGGCGCCGCACGATGAACCGGCCTTGCGAATCTCGTCGAGGTACTGGGTCCAAAGCGGCACCGCCAGCGGGTCCGGGCAGAAAAAGGGGTTTGTCGTCACCCGTTCCCAGGAGCGGTGGCTGTGCTCGATACGGTGCGGGCCGAGCTGAATGAGCCCGCCCCGAATGCACACGGACTTGCCGAGCACCGTGCGGGCCACCGCTCCCGCCGCAACCCGGGCGGCGGTTTCACGCGCCGATGAGCGCCCGCCACCGCGATAATCGCGAATGCCGTACTTTTTCCAATAGGTAAAATCGGCGTGCCCGGGCCGGAACTTTTCGGCGATGTCGCCATAGTCCTTGGAGCGCTGATCGGTATTTTCGATCATTAGTTGAATGGGGGTGCCGGTGGTCTGCCCCTCAAACACCCCGGAGAGGATTTTGACCTGATCCGCCTCCTGCCGCTGGGTGGTGAAGCGCGATTGGCCGGGGCGGCGCCGGTCGAGATAGGGCTGGATATCAGCCTCGCTGAGCGGGATGCGCGCCGGCACCCCGTCGACAACGACACCAATCGCCGGCCCGTGACTCTCGCCCCAGGTGGTGAATCGGAATAAAGTTCCAAAGCTGTTGCCAGCCATCGTTGCGTTCCCTTGACCGGCAAAACCCTGGATGTTACGCGCCCCCTGGCTTCCCGCCATTCATGGAGGCGAGCAGTGCGCCGGTTTTGTCGGCGTTTTCCACGGCGACCATGCCCACGGTGTGATAGCCGGCGTCCACATGATGCACCTCGCCGGTAACGCCCGAGCCGAGATCGCTCAAGAGATAAAGCGCCGAGCCGCCAACCTCGTGGATGGTGACGTTGCGCTTGAGCGGGGCGTTGTATTCGTTCCACTTGAGGATATAGCGGAAATCGCCAATGCCGCTCGCGGCAAGAGTCTTGATCGGACCCGCTGAAATCGCGTTGACCCGAATGCCCTGCCCGCCGAGGTCGGCTGCAAGATAGCGCACGCTAGCCTCGAGCGCGGCCTTGGCGACGCCCATCACGTTATAGTGTGGCATCACCCGTTCGGCGCCATAATAAGAAAGGGTGATCAGGCTGCCGCCCGCTTTCATCAACGGCACGGCGCGTTTTGCCACCGCAGTGAACGAATAGCAGGAGATGTCGAGGGTGCGCAGAAAGTTGGAGCGCGTGGTGTCGAGGTAGCGACCGTCGAGTTCGTTTTTGTCGGAAAAGGCGATGGCGTGAACCACGAAGTCCAGCTTGCCCCATGCCTTCTCGATTGCGGCAAAGGTGGCGTCGATGCTGGCCTCGTCGGTCACGTCGCAGGGCAGTACCAGGGTCGAGCCCAACGAATCGGCAAGTGGCTTCACGCGCTTTGCCAGCGCGTCGCCCTGATAGGTAAAGGCCAACTCGGCACCGTGCGCGGCCACCGTGGTGGCGATGCCCCAGGCGATGGAGCGATCGTTGGCGACACCCATGATCAGGCCGCGTTTGCCGGACATCAGCGGAGAAGGATTGGTCATCTAGACCCCATAGGTAAGAAACGGTGGTAAGGAATGCTGCCGGAGAGGATAAGGTCTTTCCGGTCGCGGCGCCATACTACATCATTGCGCGCGGCGGTCAAACCGGGGCGGGAGGGCAAGGATGCCGGACTTTAGGCGGAGGGTGAAGGGGTGGGTGCGCCGTCGCACCCGGAGATCGGTCGCTGCGGTGGTCGATGCTGGGCAGTTCTGCTATTATGCCGGGAAACGGTTTTATTTCGATAATTTTTTCAATACGGCAGCGGCGATGGCCTATACGTCTCTGTTGGCGCTTGTGCCATTTATGACCATTGTTTTTACGATTTTTTCGGCCTTCCCCGCGTTTTCACGCCTGCGCACGCAGTTCCAGGCGATGATGTTTAACACATTGGTGCCTCAGGTCGGCGATGCGGTGAGCGAGTATCTTAATCGCTTTATGGAAAATGCCGGCCAGTCGACCGCGTTTGGTATTATCGGTCTCGCGGTGTCGGCGGTTCTGTTGTTGTCGACCATCGAGAGCGCGTTCGGCGAGATCTGGCGCGTGACCGAGCCCCGGCCGCGGGTGATCCGGTTTCTAAGCTTTTGGGCACTGTTGACGCTGGCGCCGCTGTTGTTCGGCGCCAGCTTATCGTTGACCAGCGTGCCGTTGTTCAGCGAGGCGTTTGACCGGCTGCATCAGGCGACGGCGCCGCTCTCACGGTTTTCGACGCTGGTTCCTGGCGCGTTGGAATTTTGCGGGTTTACGCTGCTTTATATTGTGGTGCCCAACCGCTCGGTGCGCTGGGCCGATGCCTGTTGGGGCGGGGCTGCGGCCGCCGGCTTGCTGGAACTCTCCAAGGCGGGCTTCGTTTGGTATTTGCGCGCGTTCCCGGCCTATCAGACCATTTATGGCGCATTGTCGACGGTGCCGATTTTTTTGCTCTGGATCTATGTTGCCTGGTGCACGGTGCTGATCGGTGCGGTGGTGACCGCTTGTTTGCCCGAATGGCGTGCGGGGAAGCTGATCGCCCACGGTCCGGGGGAGCTTTTGCCTGCGCCCCGGCTGGCGGTTGCGCTTGCGGTGCTCTACGAACTCATGCACGCCAGCCGGGCCGGTGGCGGGGTGCGGCGACGCGGGCTGGTCGATCGCATTCCGGTGGGCTCGGTGGTGATCGAGGGCATTTTGGAGCAGTTACGCGATGTGGATTGGGTTGACCGCACCACCCGCAACACCTGGGTGGTGATTCGCGATCTGGCCGAGGTCACGCTCTATGATTTGCAGGAGGCCATGGGGATCGGGATGCGGGGCTCGGTGCGCGATGTCGAGGAGCTGGAGGCGCCTTGGGTTGATCGCTGCGTCGCCTTATTGGAGGTGGCCGACCGGGGCTATCGGGAGGTGCTCGACATTTCCATCAAAGACCTGCTCTCCGACGCGCCGGACTTGTTTGGGAGCGATCATTCGCCCGTGATGTTCCTGGCCATGGAGCCCGCCCCGCGCCCCCGGCCGGGAGCCGAGGGGCTGCCGGACGGCGAGGGACCCTTGGCGCCCGAGAGCTAATGCCGGGGCCGGGAAGAAAAGGGCCGCTCTAGCGCTGGTCTTCGAGGTTTGCCGCCCACTGTTGGAGCGAGGGGCCGGGGAGCGCCCGGATTTGCTCATCGATTTCGGCCAAATGGCGCTCGGTTTCGCTGCGCACCGTGCAGAGCTGTTCGGTGAGCGGCTGCGCATTGGCGCGCACTGTGGGCACCATCTCGGCTCGATCAACATCAATATCGCCATCTGCGCTGATATCAAGGGTTCGGGCGGCCAGGTGCGTGATCATGTGGGGGCCGGGCAGGGCGGCGGCGTTGCGCACGGTTTCGGCTTGGATCACCATGATGCGGTTCTGGGTTTCGGCGGCCGACCGCATGATGTCGATTTTGGCGTCGATGAACCGCCTGACCTGCTCCTGATAGAGGTAGAACAGCGCCGCTTCCGCCTGCGCCGGCGCCATGCCGATGGCGGCCAATTGGGTTCCTGGCTCCGGCGGCCCGGCCATCTGACGATCGGCTCGGGCATCGTCCCGGTCCAGGCGACGTTCGTGGTGGCGCAAGCGGCGATAGCTGAAGAGGTGGATATAAAGGAACATCATCAGGCCGCAGGCTGCAACGACGAGAAACATGGTTTGGGCAACGACAATCACGGGGGCCTCCCTTCCTGCTTTTAGTGGCGCCGTCCGGGCTGACGTGCCCAAAGTTTCCGTTGTTGGGATGGCGGCACGAACAGGAAACTACTGTTAATTGTTTATTTACCGTGTTACAAAATAGCTGTTGCGATGTTTAAATAAAATCCGGGCGAGCGCCTACGGGCAGGGTGTTAAGGCGGGCGGGCTAAGGCCACCAAGCTAAGGACCCCAAGCTACGGGGCAACGGGTAAGGAATTAGCCTCGAAAACTCGCATATACCTATAACTACCTACGGGTTTGTTTGCGGTATCGCAAAGAGTGGCTTAATCGGCTGGACCGGGTATTGTGAACCTTATCGTTAGGCCCGTGTTGTTACGTGGGTGTCGTTAGGCAGGTTGGGACGCGTGGTGATGGATCGGATTTGGATTTCGAGAGTGCGGGAGTTGTTCAACGGCCGGTGGGCGCAGGCCGCCGATGGTTGGCCGTCTTACACCACCACAGCGGCTTTGTACGTCGTTGCCTATGTGGTGCTCGACCGGATCAGTTTCCTCCACCCCTTTTCTGAAGTCGGCATCACCCCGTGGGATCCGCCCCAGGGTTTGACCCTGGCGGTGTTGTTGCGGCTTGGGCTGCGCTTTGCGCCGGTTGTGCCGGTGGCGATGTTCATCGCCGAAATTTTGGTCCGTCACGTCGCTGCGCCTTGGTTGCCGGTGTTGCCGACGTTGATCTCTGTGTTGATCACCGCTGCCGGTTACGTTGGGGCGGCGTGGGTTTTGCTTAATATTCTTAAGATCAACCCCGATCTGCGGCGCCAAAATGATGTGGTGTGCCTGCTGATTACCAGCCTCTTGGCCGGGTTTCTGGTGGCGTGGGGGACGGTGGCCGCCTTTGTCGCCCTGCACATGATCGAGCGGCCCGATTTCTGGCAGGCGGCGCTTCGGTCGTGGCTGGGGGATTATGTTGGCATTCTCACGCTGACCCCCGCGATTCTCGTTTTCACCGGCAGTGAGGTGGGGGCGCGGTTGGGCGAGCTTGGCCGGGGCGCGGCAATGCTTCGGGTTGAGATCGTGGCCCAGTTTATCGCGATCATCGCCACCGTGTGGTTCGTGTTCGGGTTGGAGCTTTCCGACGAACTTAAGCTGTTTTATTTAATGTTTTTGCCGGCGATTTGGGTGGCCATGCGCCACGGTGTCGCTGGGGCGGCGGCCAGCGTGCTGTTGACCGAGGTTGCGCTGAAAATCGCTTTTCAGGTTCGGGGCTTTGGCGTTTCGACCGTCATCGATTTCCAAATGTTGATGGTGGCGTTGGGGCTGACCAGCCTGCTGGTTGGCGCCATTGTCAGCGAGCGCCGTCTGGTCAATCAGGCTCTTAAGGAGAGCGAGACCCGGGTTAAGGCGATTTTGAATACCGCTCCCGATGCCATTCTTACCCTGGATGGTCTTGGCTATATCGAGGCCGTCAATCCGGCGGCGGAACGGATGTTCGGCTGGCCGGATATCGAACTGATCGGGATGCCGGTGTCGGCGCTGCTGCCCGAGCTGGCTTTGGAGCGGGATCGCTCTCTTGTCGAGTATCAGGGTCGGCGCCAGGATGGCACAGCGTTTCCGGCCGAAGTGGCGATTGGTCATGCTGCGGCCGGCAACCGGCTGCGCACGATCGCACTAGCGCGCGATGTTAGTCGAAGGGTGGCCGCCGAGGCCCAGGTGCGACAGCATCAGGTTGAGTTGGCCCATGTTGACCGGGTTAGCATCGTGGGTGAAATGGCCTCGGCGATTTTGCACGAGGAAAGCCAGCCGCTCGCGGCAATCGCGGCCTATACCCGCGCCTGCCGGATGCTGCTTCAGGCCCCCGATGTCGATATGAAGATGGTGGCCCAAGCCCTCGATAAGCTGGCGGCCCAAACCTTGCGCGCCGGCGATATCCTTAATCGTATGCGCGATTTCCTCCACCGGGGCGAGATCGAACTGGAGCCGACTTCGGTTTTGGAGATCGTGAGCGAGGTGGCGGAGTTTGCTAAAACCGACCTTACAGAGCACGATGTGCGGTTGAAGCTCGATGTCGAGCCCGGGGTGCCGAACGTGCTGGTGGATCGGATTCATATCCAACAAGTTATCCTCAATCTGGTTCGTAATGCCGTGGAGGCATTGTCGGAATCGCGGAGCGGCGTTCGCGAAATCAGGCTGTCGGTGCGGCATAAGGGGAAGCGGGTGGTGTTCGAGGTTCGGGATACCGGGCCGGGGATCGAACCTGCAATCGCAGAGCGACTCTTTACGCCCTTTACCTCAAACAAGGACCGGGGCATGGGCCTTGGCCTTTCGATCAGCCGGACCATTGTGGCGGCGCACAACGGACAGTTGCGTTACGTTCCAAACGATAAGCCCGGCACCACGTTTACCTTTGATCTCCAGATCGCCGGGTTTTAGGACATGAGGCGATCAAGCGGAACCGTATCATGTCCCAACCTTTTGTTTTTAGAGCGCGACCCACTCTAAGAGCCTGTCCGGACAGGCTCTAAGCCTTCTTCACCATCCAGGCCCCCCAGGGGATGACGACAATGACCGAGCAGAATGAATTCAAGGTTGCGATTATCGACGACGATGATGCGCTGAGAGACGCCCTATTGGTTCTGGTGACCGCCGCCGGTTGGCACGCCGATGGTTATGCCAGTGCCGAGGCTTTCCTGGCCTCCCTCGATGGGGAGCGGGCCGGCTGCGCGTTGATCGATGTCCGGTTGCCCGGAATGGATGGCATGGAGCTGTTCCGGAAGCTGGCCGACCTTGCTCCGGGCTTCCCGGTGGTAATTCTCACCGGCCATGGCGATGTTCCGATGGCGGTCGAGGCGCTGAAGGCCGGCGCTGTCGATTTTATCGAAAAGCCCTTCGATCCCGACCGGCTGCTTTCCAGCCTGCGCCAAGCCTTGAATCGCGATGTCGCGATCCGGGAGAGCAAGTCGGCGCTGGAGGAGTTCCAGGGCTTGGTCGATAAGTTGACCCCGCGCGAATGCGAGGTGATGGACTTTATGGTACTCGGCCAGTCCAACAAGATGATCGCGGCCAAATTGGGCATCAGCCCGCGCACGGTGGAGATCTATCGGGCGCGGGTGATGGATAAGATGCAGGTCCGGAGTCTGGCCGAGCTGGTGCGCCTGACCCTCCAAGCCAGAAACCGGGAGCAGGTTTAGAGCGGATCAACGCTACGGGGGGAGTCCATCCCTTCGCGCCCCACTTTAGGCGGAGCGTGATTTGACGCGGAACAGTCTGAGGTAAAACGAAAAGCGGCGCGCCGATTATGGCGCGCCGCTTTTCTTCATGGCCGGCTGTGGTCTTGTAACGAGTCGTTAGGCGACGGCCTCGCTCAGACGGGTAATTTCATCTTTGATCTTGAGCTTTTCGCGCTTCAACCGGGCGATGACCTCAGCGTCCGGGGACGGCCTATGGGATTCAACTCCGACTTCCTCTTCAAGCGCTTGATGTTTAGAACGTAGCGACTCGATCCGTTCCTTTAATGACATTGATTCCCCTCCATCCAGAAACACGGGTCCCTCCTAGCGGATGGGCCGTTGTACTGCACGTGTTATTGATGACGTGTTACTGATGCTGACCGCTTTCAAGAGGGGCGGGCGGGCGGGTGGCTTGGCGTTGAGTCGATGTGCCAGTCGAAGTTCACTTCAACGTGCGTGTCGAAGTTTCGTCCGACGCCCGATTTGACACGCGATTCGACGAGGGATTCGATGTGCCAGAGTGGACTTCGCCTCCCTGGCCGCGCTACAACACTTTCCATGAGCCCAGCTCCGCGCCTTGTCGTCGGTATCAGCGGTGCCTCAGGCGTGATCTTCGGCATCCGCCTGCTGGAGAGCCTACGCCTGTTGTCGGTGGAATCCCACCTCATTATGAGCCGGACTGCCGAAGTTACCCTCGCATTGGAAACCGATTTTAAGCTAGAGGACGTGCGCCGCCTCGCTACGGTTCATCATGATGCGACAAACATGGCGGCGGCGGTCTCCAGTGGCAGTTTCCAAACTTTGGGTATGGTGGTCGCCCCTTGCTCGGTTCGCAGTATGAGCGAGATCGCGACCGGCGTGACCTCGACCCTTCTGACCCGTGCCGCCGATGTCACGTTGAAGGAGCGCCGCCGCTTGGTGCTGATGGTGCGGGAAACGCCGCTTCATCTCGGACATTTGCGGACCATGACGGCTCTTGCCGAGATGGGCGCTGTGATCGCGCCGCCGGTTCCGGGGATGTATAGCCGTCCGCAGAGCATCGACGACATGATTGACCACACCGTTGGTCGCGTGCTCGACCTTTTTGGGCTCGAGAGCGGCCGGGTGCGGCGTTGGGGCGATGGCGGCGGCTGAGAGGGCTGGTGCGATTTGATCTATGGGCATCGCAGGCGGGGGAGGTTGTCGATGATGCGGTCGGTAGCAGACGTGAAAAACTGGATGAATATGTTTCGCTGGATTGTGAAACTCATTCGCGATGAATACAGCATTGATGAAAAGTTTTTGGTAAGGCACGCCTCCCTCGACACCGACTGTGGGCTCACCCTCGAGCAAATCGAGGAAGTGATCGAGGTTATTTCTCAAAGCTTCCGAATTCGGTTTCCTGAGAACACGCTTGATGAGATCGTTAAGTTGGAGGAGCTGTGTATGCTCGCCTCTTGGATCCGGGGCTACTACAAGCGCCCGGAGTTTATGTCGGAGGCATTCGAACGCCGCTGCCGGGCCGTAAACGAGATCGTGCCGTGAGCGCCCCACGCGGCCCGGCGGTTGGGGTTTTGGCGGCCAAACGAAAAAAGTTCACAATGCCTGAAAAAAGGTGTGGACATGGTTTGGATTGGGGCCTATACACCAGTCCACCGACGGGGTGCACCGGCGGGGCGGTTCGAGGGACCGGGGGCTGGGTCGCGGAAGCGAGTTAGTTCAGTAGGTTAGGGGATCGGGGTTGGTGCATTTGGTTTAAGGTTTGCG
>CAIZDL010000046.1 GCA_903931735.1 uncultured Rhodospirillales bacterium | reverse complement strand
TTCGGCCCTGCTGGCACGCCAGATGGCCCGCCAAGCCGACGCCGTCGTCAACGACCGCGCTCTTGATCAGCTCAGCACCGCAGCGTAACGTCCAATGGTCCGGCGCCCACCCATTTGCAACAGCGCCCGGGACATCCCCGTCTTGTTGATCGGCGCTGCGATCTGGGGCAGCTTAGACCAGTGAGACCGGACCGCGTGACCGTAGAACTTTCAGGGGAGAGCATCGTGGACAATGACCAAACAAGCCTCAAAAGCTCGATGTGTGTTCGGCGCCGCGACTTTCTAGCCGGTGCGACGATGGTGGCCGGATTTGCCTTATCGATCCAACCCGTCAGCGCCCACGCGATTGCCACCGACGCCACGGGCCTGATCGAAGGCGCGACTAGTTATTCCTCCTTGGGGGCCACGGTGCCCGCGTATTTGGCAAGACCGGAGACCGGAAGCAATTGGCCGGTGGTTCTTGTGGTTCAAGAAATTTTTGGCGTTCACGAATACATTCGAGACATCTGCCGCCGGCTGGCAAAAATGGGCTACCTCGCCGTGGCGCCAGAGCTTTATGTCCGGCAGGGAGATCCGAGAACAGCGCCGGATATTCAAACCATCGTCCAAACCATCGTCCCCAAAGTCCCGGATTCCCAAGTGCTGGCGGATCTTGACGCCGCCGGTGATTTTGCGGTGCTGCAAGGCGGAAACCCGGCCCGGATGGCGATCACCGGCTTTTGTTGGGGCGGCAGGATCGTCTGGCTCTATGCCGCTCACAGCCCAAGGATCAAGGCCGGTGTCGCATGGTATGGCCGGCTGGTTGGCACGGTCACCGACAACACCCCGCGCAGTCCGCAAGACATCGTAGCCGAACTCAAGGCCCCGGTTCTTGGGCTTTATGGCGGGGATGACCCCGGCATTCCCGTCGATACGATCGACAAAATGCGAGACCTGCTCAAGGCCGCCGGCAAAGACGCCGAGATCATCGTTTACCACGGCGCGCCCCACGCATTTCATGCCGACTATCGGCCAAGCTATCGGGAAGAGGCCGCCGAAGACGGCTGGCGCCGCCTGCTCGCCTGGCTAAAGACGCACGGGGTATAGGCCAAAACAGGAAGCGGCCACGGGGGACAGTTAGAGCGGATCACCGCTGCGGGGTGAGCCCCCCTTCGCGACCCGCTCTAACCCGCTCTAACCCATGACTACCCTGACACAGACCGCCATCATCAATCGTCGCCGTGCCCCGTCTCCATTCCCCGCTCAACGGCGCCCCGGCCATCGTTGCGAGGCTGGGAAGAAGCGGCGGCGGGGGGCGTGGCACTCAAGGTTTTGCTCACAGTTTCCTTTACCGCCTTGGTCGCAGCGTCGGCCGCCGCTTGAGCTTGGCCTTTGGCGTCGGCAGCAGCCTTGGTCGCGGCGTCCATCGCAGCCTGGGCTTGGCCTTTGGCGTCGGCAGCAGCCTTGGTCGCGGCGTCCATCGCAGCCTGGGCTTGGCCTTTGGCGTCCGCAGCAGCCTTGGTCGCGACGTCCATCGCCGCTTGAGCCTGGCTTTTGGCGTCGGCAGCGGCCTTGGCTACGGCATCCATCGCGGCCTGACCTTGGCTCTGGGCGTCGGTGGCGGCCTTAGTGGCGGCGTCCACCGCAGCTTGGGCTCTGCTTGTGGCTTCGGCGAGAGCTTGATTGGTAGCTTTGGTCGCAGCCTCAGCGGCGGCTCGGGCCTTGCCCGCGGCATCGGCCGCGACTTGAGCGGCGGCCTTGGCGGCGGCATCGGCGACCGCTTGAGCTGTGCCTGCAGCATCGCTCGCGGCCTGGGTCACGGCATCCTTAACCCCCTTGCCCGCGTCGCCTGCCACCGGATCGGCAGCCAAAACTGGCCCGCCCAGGGCAGCAACCAGTACAAACGCGGTGACGATCAGCTTGAACATGGCGAAACCTTCTCCTCATGAACCATCGGTGCAGAATACCTCAAACGGCCCCGGCCGAGAATGCGGAACGCATCGAACAAAATGCGAAACGCATCGAACTAATATGCGAAACGCATCGGCCAGCGATATCAACACCAGCAATGCGCGGTATCACGCGCTGGCATTTTTCCCGCGCACGAATTCCGCTAATTGGCGTTCGATCACCAAAACGTGATTGGCGATCCAGACAAAGATAAATTCAGCCATCACCGAGGCAGCGTCAAGGTTCTGGCGCACCTTGCCCATAACATTATCGATATCCGCGAGCATCTGATCGTGGTCGCGCTTGTGCTCAGCGCGGTTGGGGTAGCCAATGTCGCGCATATATTCTTCTTCCATGACAAAATGGTCGTCACAGTAGGCGCAAAATTCAAGCACCAGCGTCTCAACCTCTTCTTGTTCCCCTGCCTGGGCCGCCTTATGTATCCGGTTGGCGAGTAACACTAGGCAACGATGATCGTCGTCCAGCGCATTAACCCCGGTGTCCAGTTGCTCATTCCATTCGAGTAACATCGCGAGTTGTCCGGGTGTGGTCGTATGCTCAGGCGGCCGAGGTTTCGACCTTACGATTTTGTTCGCGAGTCTTCAAGAAGCGCAATGCGGGAAAGTCTTCCTGCGTGCGGTTAAGGTGCCAAGCGTTGCGCGCAAGAAAGACCAACGCGCCATCATGATCTTCTGCCAAAGCCGAGCGATTGCCGTCGACAAAGGTTTTCAGCAAAATTTGATCCTGACACTCGATCCAGCGCGCACCATCGACACCGGCCCCTTCGAAACGAGCCGAGAGGCCATATTCGGCTTCAATCCGCGCCGCCAGCACCTCGAATTGCAACTGGCCAACCACGCCAACCACCCAATCGGCCCCAGAAAGTGGCTTGAATACTTGGCTTGCCCCCTCCTCGGCGAAATGATCCAACGCCTTGCGCAAATGCTTGATCCGCATTGGGTCATCTAGCCGCACCCGTTGCAAGATCTCGGGCGCGAAGCTGGGCACGCCGGTGTAGCGCAACTCTTCGTTGCCCTCGACCAGCGTATCCCCAATGCGCAAACTGCCATGGTTAGGGATGCCGATAATGTCGCCCGGCCAAGCATCCTCCGCCAACTCGCGGTCGCGGGCCATGAACAGCACGGCATTGTTGACCGCCAGAATTTTGCCGGTCCGGCTATGCTTTAACTTCACTCCGCGCCGGAAGTGACCCGAGCACAAGCGCAAAAACGCGATCCGGTCGCGGTGGTTGGGGTCCATGTTGGCCTGGACCTTAAAGACAAAGCCGCTGACCCGTTCTTCATCCGGTTGGACCAACCTGCCATCGGCCGGTTGCGGCCGGGGCGGCGGCGCATAGGCGGCCAGCCCATGCAACAATTCCTGAACACCGAAGTTATTGATCGCACTACCGAAAAACACCGTGGTCATGTGCCCGGCGCGATAAGTTTCCAGGTCAAAGGCCGGCATCAGGCCGCGTGCCATCTCCACCTCATCGCGCAGGCGCTTTGCGGCGTCGGCGGGGAGCAACTCATCCAGCCGTGGATCATGAAGGCCCCTGCACTCCAGCCCCTCGCTGGCAACGTCGCCGAGGGTGCGATCCATCAACACCAAACGATCGTTGATCAGGTCGTAGCAGCCGAGAAAATCCCGGCCCATGCCAATCGGCCAACTCCCTGGCGTGACGTGAATTTGCAGGCCGTCTTCGATTTCGCTCATCAGATCGAAGGGGTCGCGCGCCTCCCGGTCCATCTTATTGACGAAGGTGATGATCGGCACGTCGCGCAACCGGCAAACTTCAAACAACTTGCGGGTCTGGGTTTCGATACCCTTGGCGCCGTCGATCACCATCACCGCGCTATCGACGGCGGTGAGCGTCCGATAGGTATCCTCGGAAAAATCCTCGTGGCCAGGCGTATCGAGCAGGTTGAAGGTGCGCCCGTCATAGTCGAAGGTCATCACCGAGGCGGTCACCGAAATGCCGCGCTCACGCTCAACCTTCATCCAATCCGACCGCGCCCGCCGTTGCTCGCCCCGCGCCTTCACCGCTCCCGCCATCTGGATCGCGCCGCCGAACAGCAGCAGCTTTTCTGTCAGCGTCGTTTTGCCGGCATCCGGGTGAGCGATGATCGCGAAGGTCCGACGGCGGGAAATCTCGTCAAGCATGGTCCATCCTCTAGCAGGCGACGAGACATAGCAGGATATTGAGGACGGGGCCAGCGCGCGTGAGCCACCCGCCCAATTCCCCCCACCGGCGGCGCGCCAGTGGTTGTTCTGACAAGGATACGTGGTACTCTCCAATCGGAGCGGGGCGGATTAGCGGGCCGGCTCCGGCGGGTCAGAGCAGCAACACAGTTCCTTGGGCATTCATGGGCAAGAGACGGTTCGAAACTCTCACTGAGCGCCTCCGGCGGCGAGAATATGAGGCATCGTCGCGGCGGCGCGGGTTTAACCGAACCGCGACCGCAATTTCGGCGGTCGTCGTCTTCATCGCGTCTTTCATATTAGGCATCATGGTCATTTGGCGTTAATCGAGCCCTTCGCCATCGATTTCGTTGGTTGATTTCCGAACCCATCCGCCCCACTTAGCCTGTTGCGGAGATTGTTGTCCAGAGCGACCCCACGAAGGGGAGCCTTCAATATATAGGTGTATCTATTATTGAGTTGCATTTATTCGAAGGGGCGCGACCATGGCGAATGCTTTGATCGATAGTAATCAGGTTTCTGTTATTACCGGGGCAACCTCGGGTATCGGCCGAGTGGCGGCGGAAATTCTCGCCGAGCGTGGCGACACCGTGGTTCTGGTCGGCAGAAACCCCGAGCGGGGGCGGATCGCCGTTGAACAAATCCGCGCCGAAACCGGGAATCGGCGCCTGTCGTTCATCGCGGCCGACCTTGCGCGGCTGAGCGAGGTGCATCGGCTGGCGACCACGATTCGCGAGCGCCATTCCAGGCTCAATGTGCTGATCAACAATGCCGGAGCGCTGTTTCCCCAGCGGACGGAAACCGCCGATGGTCTGGAAAAAACGTTCGCTCTCAACCACATGGCCTATTTTTTGTTGTCCAACCTGCTGGTCGAGCCACTCGCCCAGGGGGGCTCGGCGCGCGTGATCAATGTCGCGTCGACGGCGCACCAAAATGCGCTGTTGGACTTCAACGATCTGCAACTCCGTCATGGCTATCGCGGATGGACGGCTTACAAACGGTCGAAGCTCGCCAATATTCTCTTTACACGAGAGTTTTCCCGCCGCCATCATGGCAAAAGAATTATTGCGGCCTCACTCCATCCGGGTTTTATTGCCAGCCGATTCGGCGATGAGACGGGGGGCTTGTTTCAGGTTATGTTTGGGCTGGCCAAGCGCCTATTTGCGGAGTCGCAAGCGATTGGGGGGGAGCGGGTGGCAAGCCTCGCTGCCGGACCACTGCCGATCACGGTGGGCTATTACGCCAACAATAAACTGGTTTCGCCGTCTGCTGCGGCCCAATCGGATGGCGATGCCGCGCGGCTCTGGGAGATAAGCCTTGAGTTGTGCCACCGCTGGATGGAATAATAGCGCTCTGCTCCTTGACCCCGAGACCCAAATCTTATGGACCCGTTCAAGCCTTATCAACCAAAGACAAAAGTCTGCCAAACCAAAGGCTTGACCTCCGAAGCCGCCGAGACTGTCGCCCTCATGGCCATTACGTTTATCGCCGCTGACGAGGAATTGCTGTCAAGGTTTGTCGCGGCATCGGGAACTGACCTTGATGATATTAAGCGGCAAATCAACCAGCCGGGCTTTTTGATCGGGGTGCTTGATTTTCTTCTTACCGATGAGTCAACCGTTGTCGCCTTTGCCAAGCACGGCGAATTGACACCAGAAACCCCAATGCTCGCCAGGCTGCGGCTGGCGGCGATCGAATGAAAGAGGGCGATTCCACAATGAAAAAACACGCTTGCCTCGTCTGTAGTTACGTATACGACCCAGTAACCGGGGCGCCGGCCGATGGCATCCCCGCCGGCACCGCCTTTGAAGATATCCCCGAGGTGTGGCTGTGCCCGCTTTGCGGCGTCACCAAGTCGGACTTTGAAGTCGTGGATGGTTAAATCGCAGCCGCTGGGCAGTAATCGCAACTCGGATCAGGAAATCAGCCGGATGACGCTTGAGAGTTGGAAAGCGAATAACGAACTGAAAGCAAAACGCGAGCTGGAACGCCGCAAGCTCGAGGACAATTTCAACGAAGAGATCTTGCGCCGGCACAAGGCGGGAGTCTCGAAGGAGGAAATTGTCGCGGACCTCGGTATTTCCCGCGAACTCTTCAATCGCGTGATGCGGTCCGCGTTCAAGATCGGCAGGACTGCTGGCAAGGACGTTTCCACCTACCAAGCCCCGCGCGTCGAAGGATTATGCGTCGAAGAATTATGCCAGGAAGATTAAAAAAAACCGGGAAGCCTTGGGCTCCCCGGTTTTTCATTGCTAACACCCAAATCCCCGCCTAATCGCCGACCACTATTCGCGGTTGCCGATAAGCTGGAGCAGCATCACAAACAAGTTGATGAAGTCGAGGTAAAGCTGAAGCGCGCCGATAATCGCGAGCTTGCCATTGGCCTCCCGACCATAATTCTCGGCATAGGCTTCCTTGATGCTCTGGGTGTCGTAGGCGGTCAAGCCAGTGAAGACCAACACACCAATCACCGATACCGCGAACTGAAGCGCACTGGAGCCGATGAAGATGTTGGCGAAGCTGGCAATCACGATGCCGAACAACCCCATCATCAAAAAGGAACCCAAACCTGAGAGGTCCTTCTTGGTGGTGTAGCCGTAAAGGCTCATCGCGGCAAAAGTACCCGAGGTAATGAAGAACACCCGCGCAATGCTGGTCCCGGTGAACACCACAAAGATCGTAGCCAGCGACAACCCCATAGCAGCGCAAAAAGCCCAGAACACCATTTGCGCGGTCTTTGCCGAAAGCTTCTGAATGCCGAACGACAGCACCAAAATAAAGGCAAATGGCGCCAGCATCACCACCCATTTCAGCGGCGTGGCAAACAGCGTCATCATCAAATCATGGCTGGTTGATGTCATGTAGGCGACGAGGCCGGTCACGACCAGACCAATGGTCATGTAGTTATAGACCCGCAGCATATGTTGCCGCAGACCCTCGTCGAGTTCGACGCGCTCATAAGCATCGTCCGCACTGGCGGCTCGGCTGCGTCCGTAGAGATTGTTATTCATGGCTAGGCCTCGGTGTTGTAGGTGCGACCGCATCGACACATGGGCGAGTCAACACGGACTGTCAACGGGTTTGCGGATCGGGTCGGTCGAAAATCTAGCACGAAATAAGATCACAGCAAGGGAGCGATCTGCCACAAAAACGCTTATTAAAAAGCTATGCCCCACGCAAGGGCACCGTCATCGATCTTTCTACCCGAAATTTGTGGCAACTTTACGGCGTTGGTCACCCCGGCTATCGACGACGGGGCTTGCCGAGATTGGGGTCATGAAAGACAAAAAGGCGATCATCCAGGCTTACCCCGGTGCGAACCTCCGAGAGCGCGACCGTGGTGGTCAACCCCTGGGCATCCAGCACTCGCCATTTACGAAGCTGTAGCGGCTTATCTTCAAAAACCAGGGTAAGCTGGCCCTTTCCGGCATCGTCGGTCTGAATAATAGAAACCTCAAGGGCTGCCGCCGGCCGCGCAACATCGGTGACCGTAACATCTCCCGAGAGCTTGATATTGTCCCTTAAGAACAAATCTGCCAGACTAAAACCCAGCGGCTGGCTCGATTGCTGCTGCAAATCTGCGTCCCAATAGAAAACAAAAGTACCATCGGATACCACATAATCTTTGATCGGCGGATCGTAGACCAGTTTCATTTTCCCGGGCCGGGCCATCATAAAGCTGCCGCTGGCAGTGCCACCGCTATCGGCAATCTGAAGAAACCGGGCCTGAAGCGTCCGCACCTCATTCAGATACTTCTCGACGCGGCCAATGTCGGCGCGGTCGGCCGCAGTAAGCTCGGCCGGCGCAGCGGCCCTGCCCTCACCCGCCAAACCAAGGAAAAGCCCGAAGGAGATCAGACAAACCAAGTATTTCTTCACGGCAGACACCTTCAAAAAAAGCTGTGGCAGAACCAGAACCATGCCGGCAAACCCTACCGAGGATCATCGGGCTTGCGCGCCAGAACCTCCCGTTTTCCCGAGACGTTTGGCTTACTGATCACGCCCTCTTTTTCCATCCGTTCGATCAGGCGCGCGGCACTATTATAGCCGATACGCAGGAATCGTTGAACATAGCTGGTGGACGCTTTCCGTTCCCGGGCGACCATGGCCACCGCTTTATCATAAAGCTCGTCGTCACTGCCCGCACTGCCACCCGCACCGCTGCCCCCCCCACCGCCACCGGCCGAGGAGGACGCCTTGGCATCCCCCTCCTCCTCCTCGATATCCTCGGTAACGGCATCAATGTAGCAAGGTTCGCCCTGCGCCTTAAGCACCCGCACCACCTCTTCGACCTCGCCATCGGAGACAAAGGGGCCGTGAACGCGGGTAACGCGGCCACCACCGGCCATATAGAGCATGTCGCCTTGCCCAAGAAGCTGTTCTGCCCCTTGCTCGCCAAGAATAGTGCGGCTATCAATTTTCGACGTGACTTGGAAGCTGATCCGGGTGGGAAAATTGGCCTTGATGGTACCGGTGATAACATCCACCGAAGGCCGCTGAGTTGCCATAATAATGTGAATGCCCGCGGCCCGGGCCATTTGGGCCAGCCGTTGGATCGTCGCCTCAATATCTTTGCCCGCGACCAGCATCAAATCGGCCATTTCGTCGACAACGACCACAATATAGGGGAGGTCGTTAAGGTCTAGCGGCTGTTCTTCAAATATCGGCTTTCCGGTATCCGGGTCAAAACCGGTTTGCACCCGGCGACTGAGCGGCGTTCCGGCGGCGCGAGCTTCACGAAGGCGGGCATTATAGCCCTCGATATTGCGCACGCCCAACTTAGACATATTGCGGTAGCGATCCTCCATCTCGCGAACGGTCCATTTCAGCGCCACCACCGCCCGTTTGGGGTCGGTAACCACCGGGGCGAGCAGGTGGGGAATGCCGTCATAAACCGATAACTCAAGCATCTTGGGATCAACCATGATGAATTTGCACTGATCCGGCGTCATCCGGTACAACAGCGACAAGATCATGGTGTTGATCCCGACAGACTTGCCCGAACCGGTGGTGCCCGCGATCAACAAATGAGGCATCCGCGCAAGGTCGGCGATTACCGGCGCGCCGCCGATATCTTTGCCCAACACCAAGGCAAGGCGGGCAGGTGTGCGGGCATAAGCATCGTGCTCCAACAACTCACGCAACCACACGGTCTCCCGCTTGGGGTTAGGCAGCTCAATGCCGATAACATTGCGCCCCGGCACAACGGCCACGCGCACCGAGATCGCACACATCGACCGCGCCAAATCATCGGCGAGGCCGATAACCCGTGAAGATTTAGTCCCCGGCGCCGGTTCCAACTCATACAGCGTCACCACCGGTCCTGGCCGATAAGATTTGATCTCACCCCTCACGCCAAAATCGCCAAGCACGCTGGTCAGGCCCCCGGCATGGCGCCGCATCTCGTCCTCTGAGAGCTGGGCATTGCGCAACCCCTGGGGCGCCGGCCGCAACAACTCCAACCCCGGCAATTGATAGGTGGCGTCTTCATCCGCACGCGGCAACGGCGGCAATGGCTTGCGAATCGCGGCGGGCGCAACCGGCTCCAGGCGGCGAAGTTGCGGCAGCGGCGCCGCCACCATCTCCCCACCCCCGCCGTCCCCCTCGCCCTCGTCGGCGTTGATATCGCTATCCGCATCGAGGTCGGCATCATCTTCGGGCACAGACGCGGCATCGTCCCCCGCGTCTTCGGCACAAGCGGGGCCAGTCTTAACCGAGCCAGACTCGGAACCGCCAAATTGCGGGCCAAACGAGGGCTCCGTACGACCGCCAACGACCGGCTTCCCCGCCAGGCTCGGCATAAACCCGCCACTGCTAGGCCCGCCACTGCTGGCCCGGTCGCTGGTGGCCCGGTCGCTGGTGGCAAGATGTTGACGGATGGTGGCAGGCAACGCGGCCAGCCAGCCGCCCGTCCTTTTTATCCCCGGACCAACCCGCAGAATCGCCAACACCGGCGCCCCCAGCGCGCCCAGAAAAAGCAGTGTCGCCACCAGCCCACTTAAAACCAGCACCGGCGATTTCCAAGCGCTGGTGCCGAGCCGCTCCAGAATAACCAAGCCAACGCTGCCGCCAGCATGGGCGCGAAACAGCCCGGTGCCCTGAAACGGCGGCAGCGCCGCCAACACCACCGACGCAAACACCACCGCCAGCACCAGCATCACGCCCCGCCAAACCGGCCGCGACACCCCCGCCAGCAACGCCAGCCGAATGCCCCAGACCGTGAGCGCCGCCACCAACAAAAAGCCGCCAAACCCCACGGTTTGGGCAATCAGGTCTGAGATATAAGCCCCCGGAAGCCCGATCAAATTGTGGATCGGCCCGCCCATCCCGACACCCTTGACGGTGTTCCACGACGAATCGTTCGGGCTATAAGAAGCGAGCATCGCCCCAAGCAAACCACCGGTCAACACCAACAGGAACCCCGAAAGCTCGGTCACCCGTTTCTTGATCAACTCGATAAGCGCAAGGGAAAGCAGCCGCGCACGCTCGCGCTTGCTGTCGGGCCGGGGGTCGGCCACGGCCGGCTGCCCGCCCCCGCCCCCAAGCCTCGATGTGGTGGTTGCCGACCGCGGTGCGCCGCCGGACCGGTGGGAAGCTGTGCGCGTCTCAGTCATCGCGGGACCGTCCGGACGTGGTGCCTTAAGCGAAGTCATAAATACTCCAGATTCCCGAGCTATAAAACCCGCGCCATGCGGGCGCAGGCCTCGGCGATCAGATCGGCTTCGTGAACCAACGCCACCCTGATATAGGCAGCGCCGGGATTATGGCCGTTATCATCGGTGCGGCTGAGATAGGCGCCGGGCAACACCCTGACCCCGGCTTCGGTCCAGAGCCGCCGGCAAGCGCTTTCTCCACAGCCAACGTTGAGCCACAAAAAGAAGCCCCCCGCCGGTCGATAAAAGCCAAACCGCCCGTCCAACTCCGCCGCCGCCGCATCGAATTTTGCGCGATACCGGGCACGGTTGTTTTCAACATGGGCCTCATCGCGCCAAAGTGCGGTTGCCGCCGCCAAAACCGGCAACGGCGAGCCGGCATTGGCATAACTCCGCAAACGGGAAAAACGTCCGAGCAGCGCCGGATCGCCAGCAACAAACCCCGACCGCAACCCCGCCGCGCTGGAGCGCTTGGACAGCGAGTGAAACACCAAAAGATTAGACCACGGTGAAGACTCCCCCCACGCAACACCCGCTCCGCCAGCAAGACCGGCCGCCACCTCCAGCGCCCCAATCGGTGGCACGGTGGTATAGATTTCGGAATAACACTCATCCACCGCGAGCACAAAGCCATAGTGCCGGGCGAGCCCGATCGCGCGGGTGAAATAAGCGGCATCGGCCGCAGCGCCCTGGGGATTGCCAGGGGAACACAGGTAAAAGAGCGCGGTGCGCTCCAATAATTCCGGCGTTAGCGCGTCCAAATCGGGCAGGAAGCCGGTTTCGGGGCTGGCCGAGAGAAACACCGGCTCGCCCCCGGCCAACGCCGCCGCGCCCTCATAAACCGCGTAGAACGGGTTGGGCATCAACACCGCCGGCCGCCGCCCCGCCTTTTGCTCGGGCACCGCCAGCAATGCCGCGAGAAACAACGCCTCCCGCGTTCCCGCCACCGGCAACACCGAGACCTCCGGGTCCAGCAACCCCTCGGCCAAGCGATACCGCCGGCTCAGCCAGCCTGCCACGGCGGCCCGAAATTCGGCCGTGCCACCAACCGGCGGATACTTGCCCCACAAATGAGCATTAGCCCGCAACGCCTCATCGATCAACGGCGGCGGGGGATGCTGCGGCTCGCCCAAGGACAGCATCAGGGTCGGCCGGTTGATCCGAACCGGCTGATCGGCCAATAAGCTGGCGAGACGGGTAAAAGGATAGTCGCTCAACCGGTCGAGCCGGTCGTTGCCAAGGCCGCTGGCCGTCATGCCCACTTCCATCGTTCCGTACAAAACGGAAACGAGTCTAGCGTCAATGGCGGCCCGGCACAAGAAGCTACGGCGGCGGGAGCGCAAAGCTCCCACCGCGCGTTCATGTCAGAGGGCTTCGGCGTTGGTTTCGCCGGTACGAATGCGCACCGCGTGGACCAGTTCGGCGACAAAAATCTTGCCGTCGCCGATACGGCCGGTGGTTGCCGCCTTTTGGATCGCCTCGACCGCCTTGTCCGCGACCTGATCGCTCACCGCCACCTCAACCTTCACCTTGGGCAGGAAGCTCACCGAATATTCTTCGCCGCGGTAAATTTCCGTCTGGCCCTTTTGCCGACCGAAGCCCTTAACCTCGCTCACGGTTAGGCCCTGGATGCCCAGTTCCGTCAGGGCCTCGCGCACCTCGTCGAGCTTAAACGGCTTGATGATGGCGATGATCAGTTTCATGGATTTCCTCTAACTCGCTCGGTGTCCGGAACAAGGGGATACATCACGCATCCTATAGCACCGTCTTTGGAGCAGGGAAACAATCGATCCCATGACGCAACGCAGCACCATGGTTTGTGTCGCGCGAAAGCAGCGCAACCAGGGCTCAACACCCCATTAAGCCAAAATCGGACCCCTTTTCAACGCCGCCTGCCCCGCCGCCAAGCCGGTATTGAAGGGCGCCATCGCCCCGACTCGGGCAAACCCTGCCCCCTCGCCTCGCCCTTCTCGCCTCGCCCGTCGGCGGTTCCCCCGTTGCCACGGCCGACCAAACGGGGTAAATCTGCGGCACTCAGCGAGGGGACTGGCGAAAGATGCAAAAATCGGCCTATGCGCGGCGGGGAATGGTGGTGGCGCCCCACCATTTGGCGGCTCAAGCCGGGCTGGCGGTGCTGCGCAGCGGCGGCGACGCCATCGAGGCGATGATCGCAACCTCGGCCACCTTGGCGGTGGTGGCGCCTCATCTAGGCGGGCTTGGGGGCGACGCCTATTGGCTCATTAGCGAACCCGGCAAGCCGCCCATGGCCATCGAGGCCGCTGGCGCCGCCGGCAGAGCCGTTTCGCCCGACCTTTACCGCAAGCATCATCTTGGCGAAATCCCCGCGCGCGGCCCGTTAGCCGCCAACACCGTCGCCGGCATGGTTTCCGGGTGGTCGTCGGCCCTGGCAATCAGCCGTGGGTGGGGTGGCCGCCTGCCGCTCCGCCGGTTGCTGGAAGAGGCCATCGGTCACGCCAGCGACGGCGTACCGATGAGCGCGGGTTTGGTCCAGGCACTCGCCGACACCGCCAAAGATCTCTCGGCCCACCCCGGCTTCAAGCGCATTTTCCTGACCAGCGGGCACCAGCCCCAGCCGGGCACGGTTTTGATCCAAGCCGCGCTTGCCAAGACCCTGGAGCGCCTTGCCGCCGCCGGCCCCGACGATTTTTATCGCGGCGAGCTGGCAAAAATCATCACCTCGGAACTCAAGACTTCGGGCAGCCCGATCACGGCAGCAGACCTGGCAGAACATTGGGCGCGGCTGGTCGAGCCTTTGTCGGTGCGCCTTTCCGACGCCACCCTTTATAACCTGCCGCCACCGACGCAGGGGCTCACCGCCCTAATGATTCTGGGGATCTTTGACCGGCTGGCCGTAACGGAAGGCGATAGCGCATTTCATATCCACGCTCTCATTGAAGCCGGCAAACACGCCTGCCGGGTGCGGGATCTTTATGTCACCGACCCGTTTTATATGTGGGCCGAAGCCAAAGACTTTTTGCTGCCCGAGTTGCTCGACGAAGTGGCCGCCGTGATCGGTCCCGACCAGACCCAACCCTGGACCGATGCCGGCGGCCATGGCACCTCCGCGTGGCTGGGCGCTATCGACGCCGCCGGCCGAACCGTGAGCTATATGCACAGCCTGCACTGGAGCTTTGGCTCGGGGCTGGCGCTGGAAGGCTCAGGGGTGGTTTGGCACAATCGCGGCATGAGTTTCAGCCTCAACCCCAGTGCGGTCAACCACTTGATCAGCGGGCGCAAGCCCTACCACACACTCAGCCCCGCCCTCGCCGTGTTCAATGATGGCCGGGTCATGGCCTTTGGCGGCATGAGCGGCGAAAACCAGCCCCAAAGCCAAGCAGCGCTCTATAGCCGCTACGCCCGCTTCGGCCAAAGCCTCCAGCAAGCCGTCAGCGCCCCTCGCTGGTATCTCGGCCGCCGCCACGGCACCGGCACCGCAACCCTCAAGCTGGAAAACCGCGTCAGCCCCCAAATCGCCGAAACCCTCCGCCAAAGCGGCCACACCCTGGAGCTGGTGGAGCCCTTCTCGCCGCTCATGGGCGATGCCGGAGCCGTCGTCCACCGCCCAAGCGGCACTCTCGAAGGCGCCTCCGACCCCCGTTCCGACGGCAGCGTCGCCGCATGGTGATTCTTTTTTACCAGATGCAATAAGAGGGGTTGCCAACCGTCCCGGACTTGGTTAGTTTCCCCCCCACAGTCCGAGGGGCACTACCCTCCCGGCAACAACACGTCTCTGCCACGCGCCCGTAGCTCAACTGGATAGAGCATCTGACTACGAATCAGAAGGCTAGGAGTTCGAATCTCTTCGGGCGCGCCATTTTTCAAGGACTTAGCAGCACAACCCAGCAGGATTACGCATTGCTACTACAGCGTGCGTTCGCGCCATGTCATTGAAAACATGGCAAAATCATGCTGCCCCCTTGAACCATCTCCCCCAAAGTGCTACCGACACGTTTTGACCACGCGTTTACGCCACTCGTAAAACG